>CAJAQO010000150.1 GCA_903944085.1 uncultured Verrucomicrobia subdivision 3 bacterium | reverse complement strand
TTCTTGGCCTGCTGCGCCTCCCGCTCAACCATCCCGGAACGGCGGCGGTGAAGTTCTTCACGCGCATATTTGAGATTGGCGGTTTCGAGCGAGCGCCAAGTGCGCCGCCCGTTGATTTTGGGACGTTCGTAATAAACGCCGGATGGGATGTAGCGGAAGATTCCCGATTCCACCCGCTCGAATTGAGCGCCGGCAGAGCCAGTTTTTTTGAGCTTCGTTTTCATGTTGTATTCGCTTTTTGTTTGGCGCGATACAACAAGCCTTTTTCGGGCGCGGATAGTCGTGGACTAAAATATGGACTAAAGCGCTTTTTTCATGGATTCAGAAGATTTTCGGAGTCCGCATAAACCCCTTTATTTATAAGGGGTTGGAAGTGGTGCACCCAAGAGGAGTTGAACCTCTAACCTGCTGATCCGTAGTCAGCCGCTCTATCCAATTGAGCTATGGGTGCAACCGTTGTTTTGCAATGTTTTTGTCGGGGTAGCCGACTGGTGCATTGACCATTTGATACCGATTTTGCTTACTGCCTGCGTGGATGACAAACCACCATAACCAAAAGCCCATGGTTCGCGGCAAAAAAAAATTCTAATTTAATCCGCTGCGTGCCATCCGGGGTTTATTTTGCCCGAATTAAGGTCAGAGGCAAGCTCATTCGCAAGCACCTCAAGACCGATGCCCTGACGGGTGCCAAGTTGCGGCTGGCACATTTGTAAAAGGCGGAGCGGCAAAAGGCTGAATCTCAAAACAACGTCGCACGCGGCAAATTGACCTTCGGAGAAGCGGCGGCGATCTACCGACAGCGCATTTCTTGTGATGTCAGCATGAAGCCCCGCACGAAAGAGTATTACGAGGAGCGTTTGGCACAAACACTCAACCATTTGCTTGCTTCAGCGGTTTCGGCATGGTCAAAGTATCGAATGGTCGCATTGGTAAAAGGTTTGCAAAAAATTGCCATGCCATGTTCCCATCTTGATTCACCGAGCATCGCGATCCGTTCGATGTCCGCGAAATGTTTGAGGTCGAACTTGATGCCCTCCCATAACGCGTCTTCTTCCCAGCCTTGGAAGCCAGCCAAGTTGAACAAAACGCGCAATTTCCCGTTGAGCCGGACAAGCCGTTCAAACTCGGGTGCGAAGTAAACGTAATCTGCCCTTTCCAGTTTGCCGCTTACTTGAATGGCAAGCACTTGGCCCTCGCCTTCATCTTTGAATTTAATCGGCATTTTTAAGTGCTTTGAGTTGGTTCAATTTGTTTTGCTCCGGTCTATCGTGGTTATCATTTTTGGCTTGCGGCCTGCGCGTAAAATTCCCGCGCTTTGGCAAGCAATTGATCATCGGTCAAATGGTGTTCGTCCACGACCAGCGAGCCGATGATGTGCCTGGCTTGATCCGGGTGATGCAGCTTGAACCAAGCAATAAACTGTTCCATCTCGCTGCTAGAGCCGGTGCCGGTGCCCAAGATAAGGATCTGGCCGCCGGCTTGCAGCACACTGGCCACCGGTTTAAAGAAGCTGTTCGGATCGGGCTTGTCTTTGCCGCGCGAAAAATCTTTTGCGTCGTTTGCCAGGCGCATATGTGCTTCCGGCTCTTGCGGCAGAATTCGTTCCGGAATGGCACCGTGCATTTCAGAACGGTAAATCCGGGCATCATGGTGATCAATCACGAGCAGCCAATGTGATTCTTGAACATCGGGTGCGGGCAGCAGCTTGTCCGACTTTTCAAGAAAATGACGCAACGACATGACCTCGGACGTCTCGGAAACATCTTTCGAATGCGGTGGATGCAGCATCAGAGTCTGGCCATTGCGGGTCACTTTCAGGTGGCCATTAGGTTCCGCCTCGACCTGACCAAGATGGCGAAACAGCGCATATACATCATGCCACTGCAGATTGTGTGAAACCGGATGTTGGAAGATCGTATCGTAGGTGCGCAAATGCGAACCAGTTAACGGCAACCTAGCTTTCATATCTTTTGGGGAGACCGACATGGGCTGGACGTTAAGCAGTCCGCACCTGTTTTACAAAAATCATTTCTCATCACGTCAGCATGCGTTTAAAGTGCTAAATAGGCTATGGGGTATAACCCTAACGATCTCGTGGAATCCCTTCAAGGCTCTGTTCATTTGCAGTGGTGTTCATCCGCTCATTTCGAGTTGAAGGATAAGTCTCTACAATCCCGGCAGGGTTTTGTCGCAAAAATCATACCACTTATGCTCTGTCCCAGGCCAGGTGAAGTCACAATCAATTCTCGTTAAGCACGCCGGGCTTCCACGGTCTGCGGAATGTTGAACTCGGCGAATCGCTTATTGCAGGTGGAATTGCTTTCGTCCATCGCCAATAAACTTTCATGTTCGGCGAAAAGTTTTTTTCGATGTCAATCAAAAGTTGTATATTCATAAGTGAGTTCTCTTATTGGGAATGGCGACAGTTGTTTCCAGCGCAGCATCCCAGCCGCCACCCAGCGCTTTGATCAATTGGACGCTCGCTGTCAATTGTTCCATCTGGAGATTCAGTGCGGTCCGCTGATTGGTCAATAAGGTGATGTGCGCCGTAATCACACTCTGGTAGCTGTCGAGGCCGGATTGGTAACGGGCGTTAGCAAACTTCAGAGAGCGCTGCGCCGATTCTACGGCGGCATTTTGTTGCTGAAGCTCCTGCGACAAGATTCTCAGAGTGGACAGATTATCTTCAACTTCTTGAAAGGCGGTAAGCACGGCCTGACGGTAGTTGGCGACGGTGCCCTGATAAATGGCACGAGCTTGTTCGGTAACAGCTTTGCGAAGGCCGCCGTCGAAAAGTGTTTGCGCCAACGTCGTGCCGACAGACCAGGCCAGTCCCGGCCCGGAAAAAAGATTTTGAATGGAGGTGCTTTGGTAGCCTGCCGCGCCGCTCAAAGTAATGGTTGGATAATAAGCCGCCCGTGCAACGCCGATTTTTGCGTTTGCCTCGGCCACGCGACGTTCGGCAGCGGCGATGTCAGGACGGCGTTCGAGCAATTGCGATGGAACGCCGAAGGGAATCGCCACCGGTTTTGCGGTCAGAAAATTAGTGGCGAGGGAAAAGGATGAAGCCGGTTGTCCGAGCAGCATCGCGATAGCGTGCTCGAGCTGCGCACGCTGGATGCCGAGATCCGTGGCCTGCGCGCGGGTGATTTCGAGTTGCGTCTCAGCCTGCTCAATGTCCTGGCCAGACGCGAGGCCCGTGGTTTGCTGAATTATGACCAGCTTCAGCGACTCCTCATAAGCCGATGCCGACGCATCCAAAAGTTGCTTCTGCTCATCCAAAACTCGCAGTTCAAAATAATCCACCGCCACTTCCGCCTGAATAGTCAGCCGCACATTTTCAAGATCGGCCAGCGTAGCTTGGGCTTCCAGCGAATTAGCCTTCACGGTGTTGCGAATGCGTCCCCAGAAGTCTGGCTCCCATGAAGCGTCGAACGGCAGTGAATATTCCGTGCTGGTCACCGATACCTTCGGATTTGACAAAGATGGCTGTCGTGAACTTATGACCGAAGGATTGGCGCTCACGGTAGGAAAATACTGCGACCGGGATTGTTTGACCACGGCACGCGCGCCGAGGAAATTGGCGAGCGCAGCGGCGACACTCTGGTTAGAGTCAGAAACCTGGCTTTCAAGAGCATTCAATTCCGGTTCGTGAAATACTTCCCACCAATTGCCGCGAATGGCACTGTCCTTTGGCTCGGCGATATTCCAGCCGCCAGTTTGATTGAATTGCTCTGGCGTCAATTCTTTGAACCCAGCCGGAGTTTGAACGGATGGTTTTGAATAATTCGGCGCGAAACTGCATCCAACTAACAACCCGAGACTTGTGAGTGCCACCACGATGATCCTCGAAGCTGAGTTGCGGTTGAATATTAAGGTGTTCATTGGATGACTTTATCCTCGGAAAATATCAAACGGCTCAATCTTCAGAACCTTGCGTATCCCAATATAACTTGAGATTCCGGCAATCAACAGCACCATGCCAAAGGCCAGTCCCAGATTTCCGAACGTAATGGTCGCCGCGTAGTTGGGCAGTCTGGATTTGGCAATGGTAATCATCAGCGTCACCAGGCCAATGCCCAGCCCATAGCCAATCATGGCCGTAAAAAACGCCATGAACAGGATCATATAAACCAGCTCGCGACCTTTGGCGCCAATGGCTTTTAACGCGCCAAATTTTTCCAAATTTTCGAGAATGAAAGTGTAAAATGTCTGGCCAGAAATGGAGAGTCCGACAATAAAGGCGATTATGGTCATCAACAAGATGTTGGTGCCAATTCCGGTTTGGTAGGTGTAATAATGAGTGATGCGGTTGTTGAATTCGTCCTTGGTGAACGCGACATAACCGAGTTTGGCGACTTGCTGTTTAATGCCAGCCACAGCCGCCTCGTTCTTGGGCTGCACCAGAACATAGGACATCGTGAAACGCGTCGAAGGCAAGTATTCGATCGCACGGTGGTAAGTGGTATAGAGTGACGGCACGCCGTTCAAACCGTTAGAGACTACCCGTGCAATACCCACAATTCTGCCCCGGTGATCATTGAGTTCAAAGGTCGTTCCGATCTTCGGATTTCCCAGTTTGGAGAATTCCGCATCGTCCACCACAAAAAAAGTATTGTCGGCATAGATGTCCTGAATGTTGCCCTGTTCCAGCTCGGGCCGGCCAAACAAGCTGCTGTCATCCAGGCCGACCACATTGACTCCTTGAAAAGTGCCACTCGCGAGCTTGACCATCGCGCCACCCATAAACAGCGGCACCGCATAACTGACTCCGTCCATGCTGCGTGTCGCATCCAGCACATAATCTGGCATGGGAATCGGACTGGTGGCCGTATTGACCGCCGGGTCCATAATCCACATGGCGGCACCAATATTTGTGACTGGCGAAAAGGCGCGGTTAAGAATGCCGGCGAACATAGCGGTCATTTCCATCATCAGGAACACGGCGAAGGTGATCCCGATCAACAGGGCGAAGAACTTGCCGCGGTCATTGACGAGCAGCTTGAAGCCGATCCGCAGGATGCCGCTGTATCTCATATTTGCAATTTATTCATGGCATTGGCTTCAGTTATTTCTGCCCAATAAAAACATCCACCATCTGGCCGGGATAGACCGGGGCGTCTTGCTTTTGGAATCGGAAAATCACCGGCAGCACGCGCAGGTCAACTTGTTCCTGCTTTTGATTTGACAGCTCGATCTTTGGCGAAATGTAAGGCTGCACCCGGACGAACTCGAGCGGCACCTTGATATCCGTTCCGGTGATCTGCATCTGCGCCTGGATATGCCACTTTGAAGGCAGCCGCGAGACTAGGATTTCGTCCACGTAACAGCGCACGTCCATATAATCTTGCGGCCCGCTCATAACCACGAGTGGATCAAATAACTCCGTGTAAGTGTCGTAGTTACCCTGGGACGAGACATAGCCACCAATCGCAGCGTTGACGGCCAGCACGACTCCGGACACCGGCGCTTTCACTGAATAATATTGAAGCAGTGCGTTCGCCGCCTTCAGCGCAGCTGTGGCCTGGTTGACCGTGTCCTCTGCCGTGTCCAGCACATCCTTGCTGATAGATTTCGAGTCAATATCATAGGATGCGCGGTCTTTGTCATACTGGTCGCTGGCTAATTTCAGATTGGCGGCGGCCAGTTCTGTATTTGCCCTCTGCACGGAATCTTCAATCGCAAACAGCGGTGTGCCGGACGACACCGATTGACCTTCCTGCACCAGGACCTGAGTGATCGGGCCGGAAACTTGCGGAAAGATATTAATGTTTTCTCCGCTGGGCAGGTCGCTCTCGATCATGCCATTGGCATAGATGGCAGATTCGAAAGGATTACTGACTGGTTTAAATACGGGCGGTTGCGCCTTTCGTTCCATGCCAAAGACGTAGGCGGCCACCAGTCCGGCCAGAATGCCGATGATGGCGATGGTAAAAATGATCTTGTTTCCAACTGCCGTTTTGGGCGCGGCTGTTTTAGTCTTAGTCTCATCTGCTTTGACTTCCGGTTTAGGGTTAGCGTTAGTTTTGCTCCCAGTTTCGGGCTCAGGTTTAACGGCGGCTTTAGTGTCAGGCTTGACTTCGGGCTTGGACTCTTCCGCTTTTGTATTGCGAGTAAGTTCGACTGCTTTGGGATCGGGCACAGCCGGAGGTGTTTCCGACTTTGGCTCAGGCGCTTTAACTTCCGGTTTTGATTCGTCTGGATTCATTCTGTTCCTTTGTCTTCGGCGGTGAGATGACCATCTTCCATGTGGAGGATCCGATCCGCATATTCATTAATGCGCGCATCATGGGTGACAATCATAATACAGCGCTTTTCGTTAAGAATTTTCTCTTTGACGAACGCGATGATCATTCTTCCGGTGTCGCCGTCCAGCGAAGCCGTCGGCTCGTCGAGAATCAAGATCTCCGGCTGGCTGATAATTGCCCGCGCAATCGCCACACGCTGCTGCTCGCCGCCCGAAAGCTTCACCGGCAGAATCCCGCCCCGGTCTTTCAGGCCGACAATCTCCAGATATTCGTCGGCTTCGGTGATGGATTTATTCCAGTTGCGCTGTTTCAGGATCAGCGGGATGGCAACATTTTCAGCCGTTGTCAGCCGGGGAAACAGATGGTAATCCTGAAAAACAAAACCGATGGTGTTCAGTCGGAAGTCGGCCAACTGGTCATTATTCAGCGTCCAAATATCGGCTCCCTTCACCACCACTTTGCCCGCGTTGGGGCGCAATATGCCGGAGATCATGCTGAGCATCGTGGTCTTCCCGCTGCCGGAGGGTCCGACAATAAACAGCATTTCGCCAAAATGAGCGACCAGCGTAACGCTGTCCACGGCAATCTTCCTCGTCTCGTCTTCGCCAAACCATTTGGTCAATCCGGTGGCAACAATAGCCTCATTTTTTATTGGCGTTACGTTGTCTGAGCTAATAGCCATGATGGCGTCATTTCTCAGACGCCGCACTCAAGACGCCTTCGTCTGGCACCAACGTCCAATCGGCATCCGGATTATATTCCTTCATCGCCCCCGCAATGCGCGAAGTCTTTTCGCCTAAGTTCTGCTGAAACACTTTGCCATCCTGACTCACTATAAAAGTCATGATGCCTGACTGATCCCAATGTTCCGGATAAGCCACCAATGCGAAGCCGCCAGTCAAGCTACCGTGGCTCATGTAATCCATCTTGCCGCCGGGTGCAGCCTCGCCTTGGCGCGTGAGGATTTTGAAATAATATCCATGAAACGGATGCGGGCCAGCGCTTTTAAGTGTGACATAACCTTCGGTATGAGCTTCCGCCACCAAAGGTCCGAACGGGCTGACCGCTTCACCCTCCGCCACCGGCCAATAGAGACCGTCTTTTTTGCCAGACGTGCTTTTAAACTTCTGCGCATAATTCACAACTCCGGCGTTGGTCGGATTGGTGCTGGCATACTGCCGTTGCGCGATGACGTAGGTCCGGCAGACGCCGATGGCGCAGAGTTCGTCCTTGCCAATGTGGCGATTGATGATCTCTTCCTTGCCCGCCGCCGTGTCGAAATACCATTGCCCATCCGCCTTAACCAGTGGAATGGGATACGGCCAGCCGTTCGTGCCAATTTCAAGCGTGATTCTGTCATCTCCTTCTTTCACCTGGTTACAGCCCTGCGCCATCGCGGCGGCAAACCGCTGTGCGTTATTTGCATCCTGCACTTTGTCGCCGGTTAAAAGCCCGGAAAACTCCGGGCCAAGAATCGAGTGCAACGCCGTTTGATCTTTGGCTTCAGCCGCGGCTTGCAAGGCATTTACCGCCGCATCCGGCGAAGCGAACAATTCTTCCGTGATGGCCGGGTCCGCCGCCAGGAGTTTTGCGGGTAAAATGCCCAAGGCCACTGCTAATAGAGCGATGTTCAACAAGCTGGAATTACGTTTCAATGCGTCTGAAATTTTCATAAATGTAGATTTTTCTGGTTTGATGTCGTGCAATTGCCATGCCTCGTAGAATTCACCGCTTGCCGCCACCGCCGCCATGACCGCCACCGCCGCTCGCGTGTCCGCCGCCACCGTGCGCGGCTCCGCGACTGGCCGCTCCACGAGCGCTATAACCATGCACATCGTGTCCGCGATCATAACCATGACCACCGCCGCCCCACCACCCGCCATCATCCCACCACCCGCCACCGCCACCGTAATATCCGTCGCCGCCCACGACTCCGACGCATCCCGTCAAGCCGGTCAGCACCGCAATAGCCAAGCCGATCTTGATCCGGCCAACCAGACTGTTTGCAAAATTCAACGCCTGACTTTGTTTGATTTTCATACTACATAAAATTAAGCCCGCCAACCCTCCCGCCGCCATGGGGTGTTTTCCCCATGTTTCGGGCCACCGTGCTGAGACAAAGAATTGTTTTCCTGGCCAATTCACAGCAACGCACAAACTCGAAATGGCTTTTGCGAGTCCCGCGTTGTTATTAGATGGCCAACACCGCTATCCTCGATGGCGGAGGTCGCTTCAGTCGCCGGCCACCGCGCCCGATGACGGCTTAGCTCACGTGCATTTTGATTCAGATTCGCAACCACAGTTAGCCTCCGGGCACCGGCTCTTTTTTGGTTTTAAATCTGGAAGAATTTATCGCGTGTCATCGAAGGCTCATTGGCTAGGCAGTGGCGCGACGGACGCGGGGTATTCACCCCCATTGCAACGGTTCGGACTAAATTGTTCAAACCTTTGAGCGCACGGCACTCGCGCTCAAACTCCGGCGCAATTGGGTGACGGCGGATTTCATATCAGCGGCCCCAAACAAATTCGTGGCCGCCACCAAGGTAGCCGCACCGGCGCGGGCACAATCGGCACCGCTCTCGTCGTTGATGCCACCGTCCACGCCGATGCGGCAGGATAAATTCTTTGCGCGTCGCCACGCCGCCGCCTGTTAAATCCGTAAACGTCACCAACATTGGCGGCGGCCATTGCCGCTGACGCCGCGCCCTTTGACTGGATAACCAAGCTTCGCCTCGTCGCGGCTTCCCAAATTTTTCCATTTACATCGTCGGGCGCTTGTGCGAAACGTCTGCCTTTTCCAATTCAAACTCATGCAACTTTTTCATCGAATGATCAAGCCTTCGCTCGTTGCTTTCTTTTTCGTTACCGCGCATTTCAGTGCCGCCGCTGCGGAAAATCTGTCACCAGTCCAGCTCGCGAACCCGCTGCAAGGCACGGATTCTGCATGGGGTTTTTCTCACGGCAACACGTATCCGGCCATCGCGCTGCCGTTTCCGATGAACACTTGGGCACCCTATACGCAGCCACAAAAGGATTCGTTTTATTACCAATACCGGCACCATGAAATTCGCGGCATTCGCGAGACGCATCAGCCCAGCGCGTGGATTCCCGAATATGGCGCCTTTGCACTGATGCCGGTTTCCGGCCGGCTGGCGTTCGCGGAAGATGACCGCGTTTCGACGTTTGATCATACGAACGAAATCGCGCAGGCAAGTTATTACAAAGTGAAACTGGACCGGTGGAGCGCCACGGCGGAACTCACGCCGACCGAGCGCGGCGCGGTTTTCCGTTTCATGTTTGAAAAGCCCGAGGACGCGTTTGTGATTCTCGATTTGTTTCCAAGCGAAAAGCCATCGTCAGTCGAAATCATTCCCGGCGAAAACAAAATCATCGGCGTCGCGCGCAACAATCGCGGCGCCGTGCCGAACAATTTTGGCAATTATTTTGTCATCCAATTTGATGAACCATTCGTGGCGAGCGGCGTGTGGACCAATGAAACGGCTTTGCCGGGCGGAACGAAAACCGAAGGCAAACACGTCGGCGCGTTTGCGAAATTTGATGCCCGCGCAACCGCCACGATCACTTGCCGCGTGGCCTCATCGTTCATCAGCGCCGAGCAGGCGCAGCTCAATCTGAAACAGGAAATCGGGGACGCCAGCTTTGAGACCGTCCGCCAGCGCGCCGAGTCGCGCTGGAACGAAATGCTGAACCGCGCGCGGATCGAAGGCGGCACCGAGGAACAGCGGCGCACCTTTTACAGCGCGCTTTATCGCAGCATTTTGTTTCCCCATCGCTTTAACGAAGTGGCTGCGGACGGCCGGCCGATTTACTTCAGCCCTTATGACGGCAAAATTCATCCGGGCTTCATGTTCACGGACAGTGGTTATTGGGACACGTTTCGCGCCGCGCATCCGCTTTACAATTTGTTGTTCCCGGAAGTCAGCGCGGAAATCATGCAAGGTGTCATGAATGCGTATCGCGAAAGCGGCTGGCTGCCGCAGTGGTCCAGTCCCGGCAACCGCAACGCGATGATCGGCAATCACGCCTTCTCGTTACTGGCGGACGCGTGGGTGAAAAATGTTCGCAGCTTTGACATCCAAGCGGCCGCGAACGCCGTCGCCCACGACGCGCACAACCACGAAATGTTCGGCATGGGCCGGCAAGGTTGGGAATTTTACGACCAGCTTGGGTTTGTGCCGTATCCGAAAATCTCCGATGCCACTTCCAAAACACTGGAATACGCTTACGACGACTTTTGCGCGGCGGAATTGGCGCTGGCGGCGGGCAAAAGCGACGACGCGAGGAACTTTGCTCGCAGAGCGATGAATTATACCAACGTCTTTGATGCCTCGACCGGTTTCATGCGCGGCCGGAAGGAAGATGGCTCGTGGAGCGAGCCTTTCGATCCGATTGAATGGGGCGGTCCGTTTGTGGAAGGCAACGCATGGCAGTGGTCGTGGAGTGTGATGCAGGATCTGCCGGGACTGATCAAATTGCTCGGCGGCGATGCGGCTTTTGTGCGCAAGCTGGACGGTTTGTTCAACGCCAGTTCGGAAGTCAAACCCGGCACCTATCATGGCATGATTCACGAGATGAACGAAATGGTCGCGCAAGGTTTTGGGCAATACGCACACTGCAACGAACCGGTGCATCATGTGGTTTATCTCTACGATTATGCCGGCCAGCCGTGGAAAACGCAGTTTCGCATCCGCGAAGTGATGAACCAGCTTTATCAGTCAACGCCCGACGGCATTTCCGGCGACGAGGACACCGGGCAAATGTCGGCTTGGTATGTGTTCAGCGCGCTCGGATTTTATCCGGTATGTCCGGGCAGCGACGTTTACGCCATCGGCAGCCCGGTGTTTGACAAGGCTACCCTGACCGTCGCCAACCAAAAACAATTTGTCATCAGCGCGCAGGACAACGGCCCGCAGCGGCCTTACATTCACGGCGCATCGCTCAACGGAAAAGCCTTCAACAAAGTTTATTTGACGCACGACCAGATCACCGCCGGCGGTGAAATCAAATTTGAGATGACTTCTTTTCCTGATTACCTTTGGGCCATTGGCGAAAAAGATCGCCCACCCGCGCTCATGCCGACTTTGCTCGCGAAGTAAACGCCCAGCGGAAAAAACAACACTGGCGCTTGTGCCCGGATGAATTCGCCGCCAGCCACAACCGGCACTTGACGCGCGAATCCAGGCCAAGCGTCACGGAGTAATCCGCAGCGTGCCGACGCCAAACGCCGGCAGCGACACTTTGAAAACGGCGTCACTGGCGGCTGGCTTCTTGAAATTCAGTTCGCGAACGACCGCGCCGTTCAATTGCACCAGTTCAGCTTTTGAAATTTTTCCGCCATAGTGGATTTTTTTCTCGCTGGCTTTGGTGGACGGATTGAACAAGCGCAAGAACACTTTGCCGTCTTGCAGGCGCGCGGTCGGAATTTCCCAGCCGCCGCCATCAATTTTCAAAAGCGACCGACTTGGTTCGGCCAAAGGTTCGTTTGACTGGAACAACTTTGCAACCAGCGGCTCGTTCCATGATTTTGCCGCCGTCCAGACATTCGCCTGCTGCCAGTCACCGGCGTGCGGCAGCAACGCATAATGCACTTCGGTCGCGCCGTTGAGCGAATAGTCGCGGCCCCAAAGTCCAACGCCGGAATATTGCAGCGTGAGTCCGAGCAGGTGATCCGGGCCGTGCGCGTAGCTCGTCGTGTGATCTGTCAGCAGCGTCACGCCGGCTTTTTGCGAGGCGTCAAAAACATCCACCCAATTCAGCATCACATTGTTTTTGATCGCCGACCAATTTTCGAAAAAAGTGTTCGTGAGCCGGCTCGCCGTGACATCAAACGGCGCGTCTTTGAAAATTTTCGGCTGCGGCAAATTGAGCGGAAACAGCGCGAGCAGCTTGCAACGGTCGTCATAAAACGCCTTGTGGTCCTGCTCGCTCTTAAAACCGCCGGACTGCGCAAAACCGGCGCCGATTCCCGGTTCGTCGCGCCAGTCAATCCGCACCGAAAAATCCACGCGCGGCTCGCCTTGCGCCAGCGTGATGGTCTGGGTCACGGTGTTGGACTCAAGCTGACCGCTGATGCGCATGCGAATTTGCACCGGGCCTTGCTCCTCAATTTCCACCTTGGCCGGTTGGTCGGCGTTGGAAAAGAACTTTTCTTGCTGAAAAAAGTAACCGCGAATTTCGTTGAACCGCCGGGCGTTCCCGCTTTCCACCAATTCGCGCCCGCCGAGTTTTTTGGCCACCCAGCTTTGAATCGTGCCGCCCCGTTTCGCATCCAGCACCAGCTTGTAAAAATCTGTTTCAATGGTAAAAAAGCCATTGGTTTCTTTGGCTGAAATTAAATTGGAACGCAAACCGCCGGCGGTGCTTTCCAGCCGATAAGTGCTGAATCCGAACGCCGGCACGCGCGCCGGAAAAATTATTTTTTGCCGCCCGGTTTCAGCGCTGACCGATTGAACCGGAATTTCCCGGCTGGCCAAGTCGCGAATGCTTGTGGAATCGCCGCGCCATCCGTCGGGCAAAGTGACGCTGGCGGATTCGGTGCGGGTGCCGGCAAGCGTATTGAAAACGCGGATAAAATACTGGCCGGCGTTGGTCTGCGGTGAAGCCAGCGCGGTCAAGGAGTTTGCCAGAACTTCATCGCTATGATGACGCGTGCCGTCGGTCCAGTTCGCGACTTTGTCGGCCCAAGTTTCGTTGCCGCGCCGGTTGTAAGGCACGATCCAACAATCGTGATGCTGCGACAGCAACAGCGTGCGCCAAGCTTCGTCGAACACGTCGCCCGGCCACGGCACGTTTTGATCAACGCCGGCGAGCGTCGCCATTTTTTCGGCCATGACCATCCGGTTTTCCGCCGCGCGAACTTCCTGCGCGATGCGCTGCAAAACTTGTGCGCCCCAAACCAGGCTCACTTGAATGTCTTCCTGGCTGAAACGCCAATCCTGCGCGGGTTTTGGCGGCGCGACAGTTTCAAAATAATTCCGCCAGAGCGTGGATTTGGTAGGTTGATAAAAATTCCCGACGTGATCCAGCCACGGGCCAAACCGCCAGCCGGCATCCTGAAAACACATGCCCACCGGATGTGCGATGTGCGCCGCAAGCGCCGCGCGAATGAAATCCGGCGAATTGGCGTTCGCGGTGGTTTCCCAAGTCGAGCCAGGGCGAAGCGATTCGATTTCATAACGCGGCACCGTGCGAATCGCCGTGCCATCGGGACCAATCCAATTTACAAGTTCGCCGCCGAACGCGCGCGTGTAGCCGCCCCAGCAGGTGTTGGGATTTTTCAGCACGGCATTTTTGAAACCGAACGATTTCAGAATTCCCGGCAGCGCGCTGGTGAAGCACGGTTCTTCGGAGCTGTAAGTCGTGAATTGCGCGTTCGGAAAATGTTCACGGATTTTGTTCATGCCGCGCGCGAGCTGCTGGATCACGCTCTCGCCGGAAATGTTCCAGAGATAACTTTGCCCGTAAGCGGGATTAACAAATTCGATTCGCCCGCCGGCAGACTGGTCGGCGGCGAACTCTTTAAATGCTTGGTAAGCGTCCGGCGTGTTGGTGCGAACGAAATCCCACGTCTCCGGCTCAATCTCCAAATTAAGTTTCCAATCCGGATGTGCGCGCAGCGAGTCCACCATGAATTGCGTGAAGGTCGGCGGATAATGCCCGTAAACGCCGCCGTGATAGCCGTCCGCGAAATAGGCCGTTTGCGCTGTGGCGACGGCGGCGATGAAACACAAGAACTGAATCGCCAGCCAACGCGATGAGCGGCTGGGCCACATTAACGCGCCGGCGGAAAACTCCGCGACGAAGATTGATTTGTTCCCGCAGCTTGGCTCTCGTTTCGATGGTGTCATTTCATTCCGGCGTGATTTTGATGATATAAGTCACCGGAGCATACGCTGCACGAATCACATTTTCCAGCGCGGCATGTTGGCGTTCGCTGTCGGCCAAAACCTTTTCCGTCTGGGCCACGACTTGCTCAATGGGCGCGCCCAAGTTTCCGTCAGGACGGAACAGTGTCTTGATCTGGCGCGTTTCAAAATCCTGTTTGGCTGAAACAGCGGCGTCCACCATCGCGAAGCGCGCGGAAAACGGATTCAGCGTGAACGCTTCGGCGAGATTGACCCCGTGCGTCAATTGTTCCGCCGTGAACACTTTGCTCTGCTCGCCCCACGAGACGCGGTATTTTTGCGCGGTTGCATTTTTCGCCGTTAGGATAAAGCGGTTCAGGTCTTGGTTGAACGGCACAAAAGTCATGCCTGAGCGCAGATTATCGCTGTTGGTGAGGCTGTAAAAACCGGCGGTCGGATACCAATTGGCCGCCAGCCCCGGCGGTGCGTCGGCGCAAAATGGAAACCGTTCGCTGCAAATTTCAAACGCACCTTTTTTGGTCGAACGCAACTTGTGGCCGGCGGAAACGGTCATTTTGTTCGCCGCCAAATCCACGGTGAAGCTGGCGATGTCGCCGCTGACGCCGAGGCCTTTGAGAAAGGCGTAAGCCATGATCGCGTGGCCGGCCCAGTTTGGATGCACGCCGTCGCCGCCGGACATGGCGTAGTTGGTGCCATACTTTTGAGTGGCGGAAAACGATGCGTTCAGCATCGGCCAAAAAACGTCGGCAAAATTCACCTGTTCCTGTTCGGCGATTTCGATGCCGAGGTTGCGCAAGTTACACAGATTTTGATTCAGCACTTCGGTCGTTGCGCCTTTCTGCCACCAATTGCGCTGGCCAACGCAGCCGGGCGAGCCTTGCACGACGCGGACGCCGTGCGCTTTGAAACTTTCGACGACGGCGGTGGAACTTTTTCGATACGCGGCGCCAATGCTGTCTTCATACGGACGATACTCGCAATCATTCATGCCGTAGCACGTCGTGGCAACGGTGGGCTTAAAGCGCAAAACGTCGTTGGTCATGCGTTTCAAAAATCCATCCGCGCGCTCGCCGCCCCAGCCGAATTGGCGCACGGAAATTTTCAGCTCCGGCACGCACATCGTCAAATAATCCTCCATGATCCGCGAATACTGTTTCTGCTCCGTGATCGAATCGCCGCAGATCGCCAGACGATCACTCTTTTCCAAAAGCAAGCCGGACGGAGCCGGCGCTTGAACCGGATGAACTTTTTCGAAGAACAGGTCCGAAGGCTTTTGCAGTTCGCCGGCCGCGTTTAATTTGAACGCCAGCAGGCCGACCAGCGTGAGAGTCGTTTTGCACATCATGGTTAGGCGACAGTCTGTAGGTTGAACCGGCAACTGTCCAGAGTGAGCAGTGCCAAAATAAGGGGGCGAGTTTGCCAGGCAGGTTTGGCACATGACGCGCGGGGTTGGCGGATTGAAGAAAGTGGCCAATTTAACCAAGTGGGCTCGTGTCACGCCGCCGGACGGATTTGATTTGCGCTGGCTGGTGCTGGCGAAAGCGCTGCCGGCGGCCCGCGTGACCGGAGCCAGCCTGATTCCGGACCAATGATCACGGTGGCGGTGGGGATGCTTTCAATTCACAAGGCTGAACCCAATCCGCAATTCATCTCCACCAACCGGCAAGGCGATATTGACGCGGCCCAGCCACCGGTTTGGAATGCCAAAGCGCACTCCTTGAACCAGAGTGGAAATTAAAATTAGCATAAAAATCGCGCTCTATGTCTTGGAATTCATGAACATGCCCGGTGAAATTCTGCGGCTTGGTGCTTTAAACCTGTTGCCGCACGGGGATGTTTTCCCCTATTGAAATAACAGCGGCGCGAACTCGTTGAGGTAATTGCGCCAATTGATCCAGGTATGTCCGCCCGGTGATTCGTTGAAGACCGGAGCAAAGCCGTGTTTCTTGAACATCTCAACCGTCGCTTGGGTGGTCGTGATCAGGGAGTCTTGTTTGCCGGTGCTAAACCAAAGCAGTTTGAGTCCTTTCTTGAGTTTGACGTTGTCCAGCACCGCCGCATGTTTTTCTTCCCAAGTTGGACTGGCGAGGGCACCGCTCCGCCGATCACCCAATATTCCGAAGATACCCGCACTAAAAACACCCACATAGCCGAATTGATCAAGATGACAAATGGCGATATTCAACGATTGGCCGCCGCCCATCGACAAGCCGGCGATAGCGCGATGCTGGCGATCCGTGTAAACACGGTAATGAGATTCCGCATACGGCTGAATATCATCCAAAAAATCCTGCACAAACGCATCCCCGGTGTTGTCTTGGACCCGGGTATGCCCGGCGGGCATCACCACCACCATTGGTTTTGCCTTCTTGGCGGCAATCAGATTGTCCAAAATAAAACCGGCGCGGCCCACGGAGGTCCACGCATCGTCGCAATCACCCGATCCATGCAGCAAGTAAAATACCGGAAACTTGCCCCGGCCCAATTCATAGCCCGGCGGCGTATAAACGTGCATTCGGCGGAATTGTTTGAGGGCGGTCGAATAGTAAGTGACCGTGGCCACGGCGCCGTGACGCACATTCTTGGTATCCATGAACTCTGCGCCGGGCACATAACACAGGCTCCAGACATTATTGAATGACTCCGCAGTCGCCGGATTGCGAGGATCAATTACCGGAACGCCATCGAGATCAAAATTATAACGGTATGCCCCAGGATCAACCGGGCCAACAATGAGTTCCCAGACGCCGTTGGTGCCCTTCGTCAGTTCCGGGCGCGAGCCGTAGCCGGGAAGATCGCCACACGACAGCTTGATATCGCGGGCATTGGGCGCGAGGATGCGGAAGGCAATTTGGCGGTTGGTCAAGATTTCCGGAGAAAGCAACGGCGCGGACCTCGGCTTTCTTTCGGCGGCGGGTTGCGCCCAGGTCGAAGGAGTTGAGACGACCACCATCAAGAGCATGGCGGCAAACAGCGAAGCTTTGGTTCGTGGGTTCATGAGTGATTCAGTTGTGAGGTAATAATGTTGGCTATGGCTGCGAATGTTAAGGCGTGAAAATAATTATGACCTGGATTCCCCGACCTCCCCACCTTTACGGCGAAGACAGGCGGAAGAAACGCAGGGCGGCATCCACGGGCAGAGTCACGTTGAATAGGCCGTTGTTGCTACCCACGGCATTGGTCACCGGCAGCCACGCGATGGGCGGCGTCAGATTGGTGGCGGCATACAAGCCCCAGTCGCTCGCCCAAGCCGGCCAACTTATCGCCAGCGAATTCGTGCCGGCGCTCAACCCCAGCGCGGGCAGCGGCAGCAGCACGCCGGCGGTCGCATAAGTCCCCGTGCCGCAGCCGTCCGTGGCCGCGACCCGGTAATAATTCACCAACCCGCTCACGGCGGTGGTATCCACATAACTACTGGTGGTCAAGCCGGCGGCCAGCGGCTGATAGGAAGCGCCGTTGTTTGTGGAGCGCAGGAGCGTGTAGCCGTTCGCGCCCGCCGTCAACACCCAGTTCAAGGAAATTTGCCGGTTGCCCGCCACGACAGTAAATCCCGTCGGCGCGATTGGAGTAACACCGCCCGAACTGTATTTGCACTTGAGCGCCCGCTCCACACCCTGCCGGTCTGTGTCAGACAAGGGCGTATTGTAAATCTGCACCTCGGCGATGTCACCAGAAAGGTAGTTGTTCAAAGTTCCTTGGGCACCCAGCACCAACTGATTCGGCGCGGTGAGCGACTGGGTGCCGCCGGTGCCCGCCGTCACGAGCGTGCCATCCACATAGAGATCAAGCAGTCCCGAGCTTTTGGTGCGCTTAAAGGTGATCACGTGCGGCAGGCTGCTGGCCAGCGCGGTCGAATGAATCGAGGTGTCGGGATTGCCGGTGCCGGCGAGCAGCTGGCCGCTGGCGTTGAGGGAAGTGCCGAAGTCGTTGACTGTGCCGCTCTGTTCACCATTCACCAACCCGGCACCGCTCCAGAAATCCGTGCCCGTGCTGATGCCCTGGCTGCTCTGATACACGAAGATCATCGTGAAGTCGTCCTGCACCGGGCGATAGAACCAGAGATACGTGCTGTTAGTGGAGTTAAAGCGCACCACCGGCAGGCCGTTCATCGCGCCGGTCACATAAGTTGGCTGGCGGGCGCTCAAGGGTTGGATCGCATTATAACCATTGCCGGTCATATCGGGCCACACCGCCACGGCGGCGCCGTTATTGAGATTAGTCAGCGCATCCGCCTTGAGCCAGACTGCCAGCGGCGAAGTGTTGGCGTTGGCCTGGGCGGAGTTAGTGCCTTCGCCAAACGCATTCACTGCGGAGATGACATAATAATAAGTCCGATTATTGACGACATTCGTATCCGTATAAGCGGCGGCGGTGACATTGGTGATGGTGGTATAAGGTCCGCCGCTGACCAGGGCGCGCTTGATATTGTAACTCGTGGCGACCGCCGCATCGCCCCAACTTAGCTGGACTTGCACATTGCCGGCGGTGGCGAGCAGATTAGTTGGTGCGGCTACAGGAGGAAAAGTGCTGCTGGAATAGAGGGCGGCAACTTCATTGCTGCTCAATGTGCGGCTGAAGAGTTTGACCTCGTCCAGACTGCCATTGAAAAATCCATTGCCCGAGGCAATAGCCCCGAACAGCAATTTTGTCGAACCATTCAGCGTGTTCTTGTTGGCAGTGCCGGCTGTCTGCAAGCTGCCGTCAACATAGACGCTGATGATGCCGGTGGCCGCCTGCCGTGTCGCCACGCATTGATGCCACGCGCCATTGTTGATCAAGTTGGTGGAAAGAATCGTCGTGTCGGGATTCCCGACGCCAAAGGCAAACTTACCGCCGACGAGCGCGGTGCCAAAGTCGTTAGCCGTTCCGGAGGCGTCGCCGTCCACCAAGCCGGCACCATTATACCATTGCCCGGTGCCGGCGGTCTGCGTGGTCTTGACCCAGAAGGTTATGCTGAAATCATTGCAAAGGGCATTCGTAATTTGCACCGAACTGTTGGCACCATTGAAAACCAAGCAGCCATTGAACCGGCCATTGCTGCTGAGACTCGCGCCGCTGACGACTCCATTATTGCCGTTGCCAGACAGGTCAGCCGTGGTGGTTCCATTGGTTGCATCCAGCGGCCAATAGCCATTGGAGTCCTTGGCGATTGCCGACGGTGAGGCAACTTGAGTTGGATCCGCAGCCTGCATGATTTCAAAGGAAGAAATGCAGTCCCAAGCATAGAAGTTAGTGCCACCGGGACTGGTGTGCAGCCACTGACACCAGGATAAGTTATCCGACATCCGGCGCTGGTTCCAAGCGGCCGTGGCATTGGTTTGCAGCCAAGGTTCATAGAGGCTTTGCAAATTGCGACTCTTCATGAACCGGGTCAGCCAGCGCAGAAAGATGGCATTGAAGCCGGAGTTATTGTCGGCGATGCCATACTCCGGCAGGATACCGCCGCTGGTCATTTGCATCATCGTGAAGTTGGCGGCCAGATTGGCGTCGTTGGTCTGGCCAATGAAATTGGCGGCGCCCAGAAACGTGCCTTGATTGTAAGTGGTCGCCCCGCCGTTCACGACGCCGTTGGTGCCGATATTGTCGGCAATCGAGCCGGAGTTTGTGTTAAACAAAGTCAATCGCTCCCAGTAATAGAGATTCGTGGCTTTGTTCCAATAGTTAACGTCGCCGTAAATTTGATACAACAGATAGGCTGCAATGGCTCCCGGCCCGTTGACGCAGGCGTTCTTTGAGGCGTTGTTGGGATATTGCCAGTAGAGCCCGCCGCCCAAATTCGTTGACCAAGCCCGGGCATAACATACATCAAAATTTGTTTTCGCGATGTAACAATAGTTGGTAATGCCAGTATCCTGCCCACCGCGGGCGAACGCCATGACCGCCCACATGACGTCGTCGTTGTAGGGAGTATAATTTGGCCAATTGGGGCCGTTGCTCTTCATGAAACCATTCAGCAGATTGGTGATCATGATGCGGCTGGTCGCATTCGAATTCCACTCGTAGGCGTCAATGACACATTCAATCATCTCGGCCTGGCCCCAAAAATAGGTGGCGCTGGTGTCCGTCTGCGTGTTCTTGAAATAACCACCCGTGCCACTTTGCAAATAAAAGGCGGAATTGAATGCACTCAAAACCGTGTTCGCGTCCTTGGCGGTAAATGCCAGCGCTGAACCGCTGGCAAAAAGCAGGCTGAACAAAACAAGCAGCCGGAGGGAATGGCTGGCTGGACTCACGGGACGCAGGGTGAATGCACCACGGTTAAACTTTTCTAAAAGCTTCATGCAACTGCTGCTCAGGAAATAAATGGACATGCTGTGCTGCCTACATAGATAGCCGATATTGAACGGAAAGTCCTGTGGCATGAAACGGCCACGTTGCGCCGTCAAGCGACCAATCCTTATTCCTCGCCCCAAATGCGTTTCAGGTGCGCGACGCCCCGCGTCACGGCGTCGAGCGGGACTTTGGGACTTAATTCAAAGACCTTGATCTGCTCCGGTTTCACGAACGGCTTCAGCGACGCAAAATCTATGTCACCGCCGCCGGGCGGAAAATGGTCACGCGCGGGAAATTTTACATCGTGAATATGAAAACCGGCCAGCCGGTCCACGTGCGCGCCGAGATGCTGAACGTGATTGATAAAACCCAACTCCTGCTTGATGTGCGCGTGGCCCACGTCGTGCCAGTAATAAACATGCGGCGCGGGAAATTCCGCCAGCAGCGATTGAAAATCAGAATCCACCGGCAGTTCCTCGACGGCTTCGCGGATTTCAATGCCGAATTTCACGCCGCGAAATTTGGCTTCGGTCAGCAGATGTTTCAGCGTTTCGCGGGAGCGGTCGTAAAAGCGTTTCTTTTTCGCCTCGCGCGCGAGGCTGGCCTCGGCCACCACTTTGTGGAATTTGGGTGTGCCTTTTTCGCCGCGCTCGAGCAGTTCCTTGAGTTTGCCGGTGTAATCCTTCAAATCCATGCTGCCAAAATGCAGCACGACGAGCGGTGCCCCGACGCGCTGCGCAAAGTCGAGCGTGTTGATGGTGTGCTTGACGGCGAGCTGGCGGTCGCGGTCGCGGTCGGAGGAAAATTCGTAGAGGTTCGGCGACGGGCCGTTGATGCCGACCGGCAGCGGACAGAAATTATGCAGCGTGGAAATTTTCATCTCGCCGGCTTTCACGGCGTCGAGGATGCCCGGCACTAAGCTGATGCGGATGCCGTGGCTCAACTCGGCATATTCAAAACCGAGGTCGCGGATTTCGCGGAGCATGGCGCGGCCGTCGGTGTGGCGCGCGGAGTTCCAACAGGTGGAAAAGGAATACATAAAAAGCCGGGCGCATCCTAGCGGACGCGCCCGGCTGGGGAAATGCAAATCGCGGCCTAATCGTCGGCGTGGCGCGCGGCGAGCATGGCGGAGAAACGGGCGACTTTTTCCTTGCGACGGCGCACGGCGCTGGGCTTCTCGAATTGCCGGCGGGCGCGCACGGATTTGAGCGTGCCTTCGCGATCGACTTTTTTCTTCAGCCGACGCAACGCACGTTCCACAGGTTCGCCTTTTTTCAGTTTAATCTCTGTCATTACACTCACTTCCTTCCGGGGGCGGGTGACAAACTGCCACGGGCAGTTTCCCGCATAAATTTAGGAACGCGGAGCATAAATTTTTCGCGGGCGAAGTCAATGTTGTTTTCAACGAAAACCGGCATTCCCTAATCATAATCATCAGCGTGATCTTAATCCGCCGACAAGCCCGATCAAGATTGCGAGTAAGATTAGGATCAGGAAACCGGCATAAAACAAGGTTTGATTCTTCATTCTTCATTCTTCATTCTTCCCCGAAATGAGCCTTTCCGAACATCGTCAGGCGATTGACCAGTTGGACGCGCAGATCGTCAAACTGCTCAACGAACGCACCCAGCACGTGCTGGCCATCGGC
>CAJAQO010000149.1 GCA_903944085.1 uncultured Verrucomicrobia subdivision 3 bacterium | reverse complement strand
GGCTCATGGAGGCGATGCAACCCCGTTGGGGTTGTGAGATTTTGGGGGACGTGAACCCAAGGTAGCGCCGCCGGCGCAACCTTGGGCTGATGGCTGGAATCCCGTTGGGATTCTCAAAGGCACACGCGCTAGCTTGAAATAGTGGGCGCAAAAATACGTGGACAACGGCGCGTATTGCCTCCGGCACGGCATCAGCATGGGCGGCCCGCTGGCAACTTGATTTCACGCAAAGGCGCAAAGCCGCAAAGCCGTCAGGAAAAATCCCAAAGGGATTTCAGCATCCAGCCCAGGGTTGTGAGGCACGAACTACCCTGGGTGGGTTGCCAGAGAGAATCAAACCCCAACGGGGTTTTGTCATTGGCTCATGGAGGCGATGCAACCCCGTTGGGGTTGTGAGATTTTGGGGGACGTGAACCCAAGGTAGCGCCGCCGGCGCAACCTTGGGCTGATGGCTGGAATCCCGTTGGGATTCTCAAAGGCGCACGCGCCGGCCTGAAGTTATTGAGGCAGCCGAGCGAGTTCGTCGGCGGCGGTTGTTGAGCCAGCATCCGCAGCTTGTTTAAGATAAGACCTCGCCTTCGCCAGATCTTTTTCCAAGCCATATTCACCATCGCGATAACATTCTCCCAGTCGAAGCCAACCATAGGCATCTTTCCTGTCAGCCGCATCCTGATATGATTTTAATATCTTGTCCTGCATGGCCTTTTTCTTGGAATCCACTTTTTGTTTAGCAGCAGCGATCTCCTCGGCTGACCAGGTTTTGGCGCAAGGAGTGCCGTAAATAAGCTTGTGAATAGTGATCACCTGCCGCATTGAATTTGTATAGGAATAATAATCTGAATCCAAGGCCATCATTTTTTCATAACCTTCACCCGACGACGCTGGATACGGAAAATTCTCAACGAAGAACAAATCGTCGCCGTAAAGGATTTTATGCTGAAAACTGGTATCTTGGACGCTTGAGGATCCGTAATTAGCCGTGCCGCGAGTGCGTTGGCTTGTAGCGTTTAAATCCGTTTTCACAATCAAATGTGGATTTTCGGATTCATCTGTGAATATCGTCATAACCGGTCCCCATTTGCCTCTGAAAACCGCTCCATCAGGAGTAGCTTCTTCAACCTTGCCCTGAAATTCAACCCAGCCGGCTCCGCGAGCGTAATTTGTGGTTTCTCCGATCTTTCTCCACTGGTCTTTTGAATAAATTCTGTTGAGTTCTGCTGCTGCCGCAGCGTCATATCGGGCTTGAGCTTCTTGCTGCGCCTCTTGTCGGGCATAAGCCTCACGCTGTTCTTGAAGCCCTGCTCCAGAATAATTGTTTCCGTTCAGTGGGTTCGAAGCCGTCGGCACCGCTCCGGCACATCCTATGTAACCGGAAAAAAATGCAACAGCCAACTTGGTCGCAAATAGTTGTTTCATTTATTGTCCTTCCCAGAAATTCCTGCCATTGAACCGATGATGTTTTATTTAACCGGCGTTGTTATCGTGGGTGCCGGTTTTGCCTGCGGCACGAGATTATGTTTTTCCACATGGCTGACGGTGGCCCATCCGGCGGATTTCATGGCACTGACTTTGCGTTCGGCCAAAACCTTTGTCCAGCCAAAACAGCGCGAAGCGTTTGGGCACTGTCAATCTCAATCCGGCTGAAAAACGGCACTTTTTGCCGGTTTTGCCAATTTTCAGGCTTTTTGAAGGTTTTTAAGTCCGGACACGGCCGTGCCCAGACTTTTTGGAAGCATTTTTTTTCGGACACGGCCGTGTCCAGACTTTTGGGAAGCTTTTTTCCCCGGGCACGGCCGTGTCCGGAGTTTTAGGGAGCTTTTTTTCTTGGACACGGCCGTGCGCGGACTTTTGGGAAGCTTTTTTTGTCAGGCACGGCCGTGTCCGGACTTTTAAGGAGCTTTTTTTCCGGGACACGGCGGTGTCCAGACTTTTGGGGAGCTTTTTCAACCCGGACACGGCGTTGGCCGGACCTTGGGGGGTGGCGTTTCAGCCTTTCACGCCCTTTTCCGTCTCCCGCAGGCAATGGGTGAGGTAGGGCAGGAGCTGCTTCTTGCGCGAGACGATGTCGCGCAGCTCATAAATGCCGGGTTCCAGGCGCGGGAAGTCAATGCGCTTGATGAATTTCTCGTCGCCCTCGACGAGCAGCAGGGAGCTTTGCGTGGCCACGTCGGTGACGAGCAGGGTGGAAAAAAGATACGCGCGCTTGAGCCGGTAATCCTCCAGGGCGGCGAGCAGCTCGTCCTTGCGCTTCCAAAACTGTTCGAAGCCAATTTCCTCGATCTGCGCGACGCTGAATTTGGCGCCTTGCTCGGCGTATTCCTTGCAGTCGGTGGCGATGGCCTGCGGCGCGGGTTTGAGCGTGAGCAGGGAGCCGCTGGCAAACAGCTTTTCCGTGAACTCGCGGGCGTTGACGCCGGAAAGCTGCTCGAGTTTTTTCAAAATTTCCGCGTCGCGCGGCGTGGTGGTCGGCGAGGTGAGGTTCAGCGTGTCAGAGACCAGGCCGGCGAGCAGCAACCCGGCGATGTCGCGCGGCAGCTCCACGTCGTGCCGGAAAAAACAGTCGGCGACGATGGTGCTGGTGGAGCCGACGGGCTCGTTGCGGAACAGAATCGGCTGCTGCGTGGCGAGCGCGCCGATGCGGTGATGGTCAATGATCTCGATGATTTCAACTTCATCCGCGCCCTGCACGGCCTGGGAAAGCTCGTTGTGGTCCACGAGAATCAATTTGCGCGTGACGGTTTTCAGAAAATCCGTCTTGGACAGGATGCCGACGGTCTGGCCTTCGCCATCGAGCACGGGAAAGGCGAGGTAGCCGGAGGACAAGGCCTCGTCGCGCACGGCGGCGAGCGGCGCATTTTCGCGGAAGCAGAGAAATTCCTCGTTGAGGACGTGGCGCACGGCCACGGCGGCGCGGCAGAGCGAGGCGGTGGTGGCGGTGTCGTGCGGCGAGGTGATGACGCTGACATTTTTTTTCTGCGCAGACTCGAGCGTCTTTGGCTCGACGGTGATGCCGCCGGTGACGATGACCACGCGCACGCCTTCGCGGATGGCGACGTTCTGGATGTCCCAGCGGTCGCCGACGATGACGCAGGATTTTTCCGGCGGAAATTTTTCCAGCCGCGCCGCGAAGGATTCCAGCCCCATCGCGCCGATCATCAAAATCAATTCCTGCTCGCGCTCCGGGTCGAAGCCGACGACGAGCTTGCCATCAAGCGTTTCCGCCAGGCTGGCGAGCGAGGACAAGACTTCGCGCGAGCTGTGTTCGCGGTTGGTGTTCAGGCTGACCGCCGGGAAAAGGAATTTGCTCAATTTGAACAGCGAGAGCAGGCCGCGGCATTTGCGGGCCTCGTCGAGCACGGGCAGCAGGCGGAGATTTTTTTCATCCATCAGCCGCAGCGCCTCTGCGGCCGTGGATTCGGGCCGCACGCTCAGAATTTTCCGCTGCATCACATCGGAAATCTTGGGGGCCACGTCGGCGATGAATTTGGGCGCGGGCACGCCGAAAGTTTTCAGCACGAAATCAATGCGGTCATTCGTGTCGCCGCAGCGCGCGGCCACGGCCTCAGCCATGCCGGTGCGGCGCTTGAATTCCGCGTAGCCGATGGCGGAGCAGATCGCGTCCGTGTCGGGGTTTTTGTGGCCGATGACCAGGATTTCACTCATGCGAATGGGGCGCAGGCTAACCAGAATTGGCGATGGCAGCAAGCGGAAGGCGAATTGACTCCGCCGGATGCGCCGCGCAACCTTTTTCGACCAAATGAAAAAACTGATTGCGCTCGCCGCCGCGCTGAATGTTGCCGCCGCGATTTTTGCCGCCGACAAGCCGCCGCTGAACGTCATGGATTTCGGCGCGAAGGGCGACGGCGTGACGAAGGACACCGCCGCCATCCAAAAGGCGCTCGCTGCCTGCGCCGAAAACGGCGGCGGCACGGTGTCGTTGCCGGAAGGAATATTTTTGACCGGCAGCATCATTCTGCCGGCCAACACCACGCTGCAACTCGCCGCGCGCGCGAGCCTGCTGGGCAGCCCGGACATCGCGGATTATCCGCTGGAAAACGTCCGCTGGGAAGGCGAGTTTCGCGACGGCCATCGCGCGCTGATTTCCGCGCGGAACGCCGCGAACATCACCATCACTGGCGGCGGAATTTTCGGCCCGCCGCTGCCGCTCGGCAAGCTCCGCAGCCCGCGCGGACCAGTGCTGATCGAGCTGACCGGCTGCACCAACACGGTGCTGGAAAATTTCACCACGCAATACCAGCAGCTCTGGTCCATCCACCCGCTCTTCTGCAAAAATTTCACCGCGCGCAACCTGACCATCCGCACCGTGAACGCCAACGGCGACGGCATTGACGTGGATTCGTGCAGCGGCGTGCTGATCGAGCGCTGCGACATCAACACCGGCGACGACGCCATCGCCTTGAAATCCGGGCGCGGGCTGGCGGCGCAAAATCTGGACCGTCCCACCGAGAACGTCATCATCCGCGACTGCCGCCTGCAAAGTTCCATTTACGCCGGACTGGCCGTCGGCACCGAAATGTCCGGCGGCATCCGCAACGTGAAAGTTCAAAACTGCGTTATTTCCGGCCGGCAAAACGCCATCTTCATCAAAAGCCGCGACGGCCGCGGCGGCTTCATGGAAAACATTTCCGGCGAAAACCTCACCGTGCTGAAATCACCGACGTTTATCGGCATTGACCTGATGAAAAAAGGGATTCAAGCCACCGACCCGGTTCCCGGCGACCTGGAAAAATGGTCGCGCGTGCAGAATCTCAGCTTCAAAAACATCCGCGTGCAGGACGTCGCCGTGCTCGTGGAAGGCGCGGACGTGCCACCGGCGCGGCCGGTGGACGGCTTCACGCTGGCGGACATTTCGGGAACGTGCGGCCGGGCGATTTCCGTGGCAAACATGACCAACGTCAATTTTTCCGCCCTCAAAGTCACCGGCTTCACCGGCGCGCTGGTCAAAACGGAAAACGTCCACGGCACCGGCCTCGGCGAGCCGGCGGCGAAATAGCGGCGCTGTGGAGTGCGGCGACCTGTCGCCGCTTTCCCACTGGGAGACATGTCTCCCAGTTCAAAAGCGCGGACCTGTCCGCGCACAAATTGGGCGCGGTCGGTAAATTATTTCAAGGGCTGCCGCGCGCCGTTGGTTCCGGAAGTTTCAGGGAATGACGACGCGCAATTTCTTCGGCTCGATGGAAAAGGTGGCCGGCAGGTGGCCGACCCATTCGCCGTCCAGTTCAAACGCGGTCGGGGTTTCGCTGGTCAGCTCAAACTGTTCCGCGCGCAGCCGGCGGACAAATTTTTCCAGCAGCCGCTGGCGCAGGAGAAATCCCGGCGCGCAGCGGAGCAGCGTCCCCAGATTCACGCGCGGGAAAATGCAGGCGTCCAGCAGGCCGTTGGTATAGTCCGCCGCCGGAAAAATTTCAAACCGGCCGCCATAGAGTTTTCCGTTGCCGATCAGAATCAGTTCGCCGGAAACCGCCTGCTCGCCGGCGCGCACAGTGAGGCGCGGCTGGCGTTCGGCGAGCGCCTGAAAACCGGCGACGACGTAGGCGAGCGGGCCGGTCTTTTGCTTGAGCGGCCAGCTCACCAGTTCGATCGCGCGGGCATCCAGGCCGGCCCCGGCGAGCTGCACAAAATAGCGGCGCTCCTTTTTGCCGTGGGCGGAAAAATCCACGCGCGGCAGGTCAATTTTCAATTCGCGTCCGCGCTGCAACATTTTCCACGCGGCGGGAATCGGCGCGGGAATTTTCAGTTCCTTGGCAAAGACGTTCACCGTGCCGAGCGGCAGCACGCCGAGCCGGGCGCGGTTAAAGCCGTCCGGCGCATCGCCAATGCCGTTCAAAACCTCGTTGACGGTCCCGTCGCCGCCGGCGGCGATGATGAGTTCAAAATTTTCGGTCACGGCTGCCGTCGCCAGCCGCCGCGCGTCGCCGGCGCCGGCGGTGGGCTTGAGCGAACATTCCGTCGTCACGCCGGCCAGCCAGTGCCGGAAATGCCGCGCCTGGTTGCCGCGCGCGGCGGGATTGAAGATGACGCAGGTTCGCACGCGCCCATGATTTTGTTTCCGCGCCGATAGTCGAGCGCGAAACGCGCCGCCGGCTTGCGCAGCGCCGACATTTTTCGGACAATGCCCGCATGAACGAAGCTCCCGATTGGAAAATTCCCAAGTGGCCGTTTTTGCTGGCCAATGCAATTTTAGTCGTGGCCGCTGCGGCGGTAATTTACAAGTCGGCACATCCGATCTCGAATTTGGAAATCGGCATTGCCACCGGCGGCGTCGCGCTCGGCGCGCTGCTCGGCTGCCTGCCGTTCATTTTGGATTATCGCGCCACCGGAAAGTTGGTCGAGGTCAACGCCCTCGGCACAATCGCCGAACAGTTGCAGGATTTGAAAAAATATTCCGCGCAAATCGCCGGTGCCACCGACCAATGGGCGCTGGTCCAGGAAAACACCAAAGGCAACACGGAAAAAACCGTTGCCGCCGCTGCGGAAATCGCCGAGCGCATGACCACGGAAATCCGCGAGTTCAATGAATTTCAGCTCAAACTCAACGACACGGAAAAGGGCGCGCTCCGGCTCGAAGTCGAAAAACTCCGCCGGGCCGAGGGCGAATGGCTGCAGGTGGTCGCGCGCATTCTCGACCATATTTTTGCGCTGCACAATGCCGCCGCGCGTTCCGGCCAGCCGGAGCTCGCCGAGCAGATCGGCCAGTTTCAAAGCGCCTGCCGCGATGCCGCGCGCCGCGTCGGCGTCACGCCGTTCCAGGCCGCGCCGGAAGAAAAATTCGACGCGCAGAAACACCGCGCGCACGGCGTGGAAAACCCGCCCGCCGAAGCTGTCGTGGCCGAGACACTCGCGCCCGGCATGACCTTTCAAGGCCGGCTCATCCGCCCCGCGCTCGTGCGATTGCAAGATCTGAACGCGCCCGCCGCGCCCGCCGAAGCGAGCGTGGAAACCGCGCCGGAAAAATCTGAAGCCGCCGCGCCCGCGCCGCTTTCGCTGGAAGCGGACTAAATTTTCTCCGTCCGCCGCGCGGCGAGAAAATGCAGCGCCCGCAGCGTGACCTTGCGCGCAAAAATCTTTTCCAGCGCCGCCGCGTAAAGGCGCAACTGCGGCGTGTAGGTTTTGATTTTTTCGGCCAGCTCCGCCGCGCGAACGTCGTCCGTCTTGAAATCCACCAGCCAGATTTCCTGCGGCAGCAGCACCACCAAATCCGCCACGCCCTGCACGACGATGAATTCGTTTTCCAGCCCGGCGGCAGTTTTGGCGCCGACGATGTCGCCGATTTCCGCCGGGCTGAAACGGGCGGTGAACGGCAGTTCCCGCCGGACGGCGGCGGCATTCGCCCGGATTTTTCCGCCCAATTCTGAATTCCAAAACGCCGCCAGTGCCGCCAAATCCAAAACCGCGCGCTCGTCTGCGGACAAATAATTTTCCCGCGCCAGCCGCTCCGCTTCCGCCGCCAGCTCGCCGATTTTTTCCAGCGCGACGTGCTGGAGAAACTTGTGATGCGCCGTGCCAAAATCCGCCGCTGACAATTGGTGATTGGCGATTGGCGATTGGCGATTGGCTGGCACCGGCACCGGGCGCGCGAAGATTGATTCCGCTTCGTCATCGTCATCGGCTTCCGCCGCGCGCCGCAGTTCGGTGACGGACGCTTTGGCTTTTTGCTTTGTGGCGGCTTCGTTTGGATATTTCCAGCTCAAAACCGCGCGCAACCTTTCCGCTGATGCCAGGTCAAGCGCAGGTGGCTCCAGCGCGGATGGCGGATGGCGGATGGCAGATATTTCCATGTCATCCGGCATGACGTTGGCCACTTTCCGCCAGCGCAGATTTGGGAATTCGCCCTGTTCGGCTCCTTGAACCTTGAACCCGGAACCTTGAACGGAAAACCAAATTCCCAGCCAGTCGGCAAAACTGCTGGCGTCCGCGATCCGTTGCGTCGTCACCGGTTCCGGCTGCGACCAGAGCGTCTCCCATTTTTTCTCCGTGAGCGACGCGGACAAAACCAGCGTGTCGCGCGCCCGTGTCAGCGCGACGTAAAGCAGCCGCAATTCCTCGCCGCGCAGTTCGCGCTGCTGCCGCCGCTGGGCGAGCCAGTGCGGCAGACTCGGATAACGCCGGCCGCTGGACGGCGGTTTCACTTTCGGACACAGCCCGAATTCCTCGTCAAAAATAATTTCCGCGCGCTGATCCTGCTCGTTGAATTTTTTGGAAAGATCGGGCAGCACGACGACGGGATATTCCAATCCCTTGCTCTGGTGGATGCTCATCAGCCGCACCGAATTTTCGGTCGCCACGGCGGAAACTTCCGGCTCGCTGCCGGCCGCGCGCTGCGCCTCGACGAATTTCAAAAACCGGAACAGCCCCTGCCGCTGAAACTGGTCGAACGCCTGCGCGAAATTCAGAAACCGCGCCAGGTTCGCCGCCCGCTGCGCGCCGCGCGGCTGCGCCCGCAGCCAGTCCGCGTAAAGCGTCTCGGTCAACACGGCTTCGAGACACTCCGCGAGCGAATGGTGTTTCGCCGCTTTGCGCCAGCGCGAAAACCGTTCGAGAAAATTTTTAATTTTTAATTGTGAATTTTTAATTGAGTTCAGCGCCGTCCAAAAATGCTTGTCCTTCGCCGCCAGCCGGATTGCCGCCAGTTCGTCCAGCGACAGGCCGACGAGCGGCGAGCGCAGCACCGCGATGCACGGCACGTCTTGCAGCGGGTTGTCCAGCAGTTGCAGCAGGCTCAAGAGATCGAGAATTTCGCGGCTGTCAAAAAATCCGCCGCGCGCCACGGTCAGCGGCACGCCGGCCAGTTCAAATTGTTTCGCAAAAATTTCCGCCTTGCCCGCCGGCGAACGCAGCAGCACCGCGCAGTCGCGCCATTCCGCCGCGCGAAAATGCTTTTCCTCGTCGTCCCAGATTTCATGTTTTTCCGCGACGAGCTTTTTCAGGTGCAACGCCACCAGCCGCGCCTCCATGTCCGCATCGGCCAACTCCGCCAACTCGTCGTCCGGCGCGGCTTCGTCCCGCCCGGGCTTGATGCGCAAAAGCAGTTCGGCGCGCGGCGACGGATTTCTGCCGGTGCCCAAATCGGCGCGCGCCGCCGGGGCGCCGAATTTTAATTCGGCATCGGCATCATAAACTACGCCACCGATTTCCCCGCGCATGAGCAGGCTGAAAACGGAGTTCGTAAATGCCAGCAGGGATTCGCGGCTGCGGAAGTTGTCGGCCAGCGGAATGCTCTGCCCGTCGTCGCCGCGCCACGCGCCGGCGTAATCGCGGAAAATTTTCGGGTCGGCCAGTCGGAACCGGTAGATGCTCTGCTTCACATCGCCGACCAGAAACCGGTTGGCCGCCGCGGCGTCGCGCGCCAGGCCGGCGATGATTTTATCCTGCGCCGCATTGATGTCCTGATACTCGTCCACAAAAACGAAGCGCAATTTTTTGCGCCAGCTTTCGGCAATGGCCGTGGGCTGGCCGGCGGCAAAATTCCAGAGCAGTTGCAGCGCGAATTGTTCCAGATCGTGAAAGTCGAGCACCCCGTCGTCGCGTTTCCGCCGGGCGAAATTTTCCGCGAATTCCTGCGCCAGCCGCAGCAAGGTCGACATGTGGCCGCGCACCCAACTCCAGTCTTCGGCGAGCGGGTCATTGCCATTTCGGACCGGCGCCAGCGAGGCGAGGAACGCGGCTTCGCCAAACAAATCGGCTAGCGGCTGGCGTAAAATAGTTTTGCGTTTGGCCGGCCAGCCGCCGTCGGCGGAAACGATTTGCGCCACCGCTGCCGCCGCCACTTCGCGCGTGAATTTTTTGGGAAGCTGCTGAAAAATGCCCGCCAATTCAGCGGCTTTTTCATTTTGACTTTTCAGATTATCGAGCACCGGCAGCCATTCATCGCGCCAGCCGGCGAGGGCGGCGAGCAGCCAGCGCTGCCAGTCGGCGGGTTCCGTGGCGGAAAATTTTTGAATTTGTCCGGTGAGCCAGCCGGCGGCATCCGGCCGGGTTTGTGAATAGTGATGCAGCCGCAAAATCAGCGCGCGGATGTTCTCGTCGCGGCCGCCGCCGTGAATTTGGATGAGATTCTGGACCGCGTGGGAAAATTCATCTTCGCCGGCGTAATGCCCTTGGAATTGTGCGGCCAGCGTTTCGCCGGCGAGCTGGCGGGCTTCGCCTTCGTCGAGGATGGCGAGCTGCGGGTCGAGGCCAAGTTCATGGAAATGCTCGCGCACCAGGCGCAGGCAAAAACTGTGGAGCGTGCCAATGTGCGCGAAGTCAAACAGGGCAAGCTGGCGCAACCAGTGGTCGTCGTCGGGCCGTTCGGCGGATTTTTTTTCAAGTTCGCGACGGAGGCGCTGGCGCATTTCCGCCGCGGCGGCTTCGGTGAAAGTGACAACGAGCAGTTCGTCGAGCGACGCGCGTTCACGGTCGAGGCAGTCGAGGCAGCGGGCGACGAGCGTCTTGGTTTTGCCGGTCCCGGCGCCGGCCATGACAAGGACGTTGCCGCGCGCTTCAACCGCCTGGCGTTGAGACGACGTGAGCGAATCGTTTTGAGTGCGCGGCAATTCCATGCTGGCGGCCAGTCTAGCGGCAGTTGTGTGCGGAAGAAACCCCGATCTGTCAACCGCAGCGCGCCGGCGGAATATCCGACGCCGCTCGACAAAACATTTTGCCCGCGCCATCCTGCGGCATGGCATTTGAACCGGAATCCATCTCGCCGCTGGACGCGCTCTGGCAGGAATACGCCCGCGTGTTTCTGGACTGGGACGATCTCACGCTCGGCCGCTGGCTCGCGCAAACGCTCGGCCAGTTTGAAGGCCGCGCCTGGCGGCTTTCGCACCCACTCGTCGGGGCCTATCGCCTCGCCGCCAAAATCGCGCACGACCGCCAGATCTGGTTCAAGCGCCTCGCCACCGCGCCCGCCGCCTATGCGGAATCCCCGTGCTGTCGCGCGCCGTTTCTGCCGCTGCTCACGCGCGACGTGCGCGCCGAAGGCCTCATCTGCGAACATTGCAACGAAATCCTCGTGCCGTTCGAGGAGATTCCCGCCGAGCTGCGCCAACCGCTCGCGGCGTGGGCGCAGCAATACGAACCGGTTCACGCCGTCGCGCATTGGGACGACCGCCAGCGGCGCAAGGCGGGAAATTATGACGACGCCTACGAGCACGCGGCGAAGGAGGCGGAACAACTGCTTTCGTTCGCCGGCCGCGAACTCGCGCCAAAACTGCTCAATGCCTACGCCGCCGTGATCTGGGAAGACCAGGATGAATGTCTGGAAGTCCGCCCGGAAGATGTGGCGGTTTGAATTTACGATTTTGGATTTGCGATTTACGAGCTGTTCGCCATTTGGCCGCAGCTCGTATATCGTAAATAAGAATGAAGTTCGTTTTCAAATGCCTGCTGGGGTTGTTCGTGCTGGCCGTGGTGCTGGCGGTGGTTTTTTTCCTGTCGCTGGATTCCATTTTGCGCGTGATGATCCAGCATAACATCCGCGCGCAAACCGGGCTGGTGGCGCAAATCGGGAAATTTCATCTCGGCTTGCTTGAGCCGGTGGTGGAAATCAAGCACCTGCAGCTTTTCAATTCCGCGGAGTTTGGCGGCGCGCCGTTTTTGAATATTCCTGAAATCCATGTGGAATACGACCGGTCGGCGCTCAAAAAAGGCGAGCTGCACATTTTGCTGTTGCGTTTCAACCTCGGCGAACTCGACATCGTGAAAAATCAAGCCGGCCAGACGAATCTCTTTGCGCTCGGCGTGGCGCTGCCCACCAAAAAATCCGCCGCCGGCAGCCACGGCGAGGAACTGGCTGCTTTCAAAAACCAGACCGGGCTGGATTTCAAGGGCATTGATGTGCTGAAAGTTTCCGTTGGCACGGCCAAATACATTGACCTGCAAGATCCGCAAAACAACCACGAACAAAAATTCGGCATTGAAAACCAGGTCGTCAACCAGGTGAAAACCACCGCCGACCTCACCGGCCTGGCCGCGCTCGTGGCGCTGCGCGGCGGGGATTTTTTCGGCTCGCTGGTGGACCAAAAAAGTTCCGGCCTGGACGTTTTAAAGCTGCTGGGAAAATAAGTCCGCCGCCACTTTCGCCTTTTTCCACGGGCGGATTTCGTTTTAACTGCGCGCGTGCATCGTGACTCTCTTAAATCCGTTTCGCGCATTGTCGTAAAAGTCGGCACCGGCGTGCTCACCGACAGCCGGAAGCTGATTGACCCGGCGCAGTTGGCGCAGCTCGTCGCCCAAATCGCCGCGCTGAAAAAATCCGGCAAGGAAGTCGTGCTCGTGACCAGCGGCGCGGTGGGCGCGGGCATGGGCGCGCTTGGCTATGCGGCCCGGCCTACCGATCTCGCGGAAAAACAGGCGTGCGCCGCCGTCGGCCAGTCACGGCTCATGGCGGCTTACGACAAACTGTTTGCCGCGCACGGCCTTGTCGTCGCGCAGGTGCTGCTCACCCACGACGACCTCGAACACCACGAGCGCCATCTTAACGCGCGCAACACGCTGGTCACGCTGCTGCATCGCGGGGTCGTGCCCATCATCAACGAAAACGACGCCGTGTCGTTCACGGAAATCAAGTTCGGCGACAACGACAAACTGTCCGCGCTGGTGGCGTCATTGTTGCCGGCGGATTTGCTGGTGATTTTGACCACCGTGGACGGCGTCATCGAAAATTTCGGGAAGAAAAATCCCCGGCTGCTTTCGGTGATCGAAAAAATTGATGCCGCAATTGAAAAGATGGCCGGCGGCACCACCAGCGTGACGGCGGTGGGCGGGATGAAATCGAAAATTGACGCGGCAAAAATCGTCGTGCGCTCCGGCATCCCGCTCGTCATCGCGTCCGGCAAAAAGAAAAACCTGCTGGCCAAAATCCTGGACGGCGCGGACGAAGGCACGCTGTTCGTCGCGCAGCCGAACAAGCTGCAAAGCCGCAAGCGCTGGATTGCTTTTTGTCATCATCCCCAAGGCGTGCTGTTCGTGGACGACGGCGCCAAGAAGGCGTTGCGCGAAGCCGGCAAAAGTTTGCTGCCGCCGGGACTCGCGCGCTGTGAAGGCGAATTTGCGGCGGACGATGTCGTCCGCATCTGCGATTTGAACGGAACGGAGTTTGCGCGCGGCATCGCCCGCTTCAGCGCCGCCGAAATCCGCGCCGGAAAACTGGCGCGCGTGGAACTGGTGCATCGGGATGACCTGGTGATTTTGTAAAAATCTTTCCCCCGAACGGCATCAACAAAAGCAGCGCGCGTTCACCAAGCCGAGTTTCCGCCTGCGCGGCGCAGCCTTAAAGCAAGCCCAGTTGCAATTTGGCCGCCTCGGTCATCATGCTCTGGTTCCACGGTGGATCCCAGACGAGTTCGACGTTGGCTTCGTCAATCGGTTCGAGCGAGACCAGTTTGTTTTGCACGTCCTGCGCCAGCACCGGCCCCATGCCGCAGCCGGGCGCGGTCAAAGTCATTTTCACGTCGGCCTTGAAATTCTCCGCGCCGATGGGCGTGAGATGGCAGTCGTAAATCAAGCCGAGATCCACGATGTTCACGGGAATTTCCGGGTCGTAGCAGGTCTTGAGTGATTCCCAGACTTTCTTTTCGAGTTCTTCCAGCGTGAGCGGAGCGCTGCTGGCGGCGGCGGGCGGAGTGGCGACTTTCACTTCCAAGCCCAGCGCGTCGGCATCATTTTCGGCGATGCGAAACATGTTGCCGTTGACGATGACGGTGTAGCTGCCGCCGAGCGACTGCGTGATATGCGCGGTCTCGCCTTTTTGGAGCGTGACCTTGGTGCCAATGGGAACCACGGAGGCTTCCACGTCGCGCGTCAGAATTTTTGGTTCGGAACTCATAAATCGGGATTTAGTTTAATTTACTTCAGACATAATCGCCGCAATCGCGGGTGAAATCAATTGCGCGTTTCAGCCGCCTGAATTGGCCGTTACTGGGAATGCGGTTGAAGCCCGCGCCAGCATGCCGGGAGCAGCGCATTGCAGGTTGGTGCGGACCGCGTAAAACTCTTTATTTCCAAAGGTTTTGCGGTTTAGATTTCTGTTGCGGGATTTGTCGCTTGGAATTAACTTAAAGGTCACAATTAAATTTTAACCTATGCCGAACGCTGCCAAAGAATCCTCATCGGCGAATGATTTGCTGAAGAACTCCTCGCTCTACCGCGAGTTTCAGGCCGAGCGCGAAGAAATCCTCAAGCACAAGTGGATCGAGTCGGAAAAAGCCGGACGTGACATCGGCTTCGAGCAGGCGCTCACGGACTGGATCATCAAGCACCGCGCCAGTTGGCGCAAGAACCGCCAGAACGTCGTCGCGAATTAATAATTAATCTGACCAATTTGTTCCTTTAACGCCGCCCCGCGAGGTGGCGAAGGAAATTATGAAGACGAAACGCACCCCGCGAATCGGCTCCGCCCGGCGGAGCAGGTCCGCGATTTTTTATGCCTGAAACCACCGTCGTCCTCGACGCCGCCGCCATCCACCGCACGCTCACGCGCATCGCGCACGAAATCGCCGAGCGCAACGAGTCGGGCACCGAGGTCGTGCTCATCGGCATTCCGGTCGGCGGCGATCATCTGGCAGCGCGGCTCGCCAAAATTCTTTTCGGCATCTGGAACCATCTGGTTCCGGTCGGCATCTTGGACACGACGCTGCACCGTGACGACCTGGACCAACGCATGGCCCCGACGGTGCATCCGACCGACATCCCATTTGACGTGAACGGCAAGACCGTCGTGCTGGTGGACGATGTTTTGTTCAGCGGCCGCACCACGCGCGCGGCGATGGACGCGCTGAACGATTTTGGCCGGCCCAAAAAAATCCAGCTCGCAGTGCTGATTGACCGCGGCCACCGCGAACTGCCGATCAAGGCGGATTTCGTCGGCAAAAACGTGCCGACCGCGCTGGACGAAAAAATTTCCCTGCTGCTGACCGAAGCTGGCGCGGCGCAGGATGAAGTGATTTTGAAAAAGAAATAATTTGCCGCCAAAATGCACACAAAGCGCAAAATAATTAAGCGCGGAAAGTCCCCGGTTTCTTTTGCGCTTTTTGCGCCTTTTTGCGGCTGATTTTTATGAGCTGGAACAAAAAACATCTGCTCGACATCGAGTCGCTCACGGCGGAGGAAATCACCACCGTGCTGGACACGGCGCGCGGGTTCAAGGCCGTCGGCGAACGCGCGATCAAAAAAGTTCCGGCGCTGCGCGGCAAGACCGTCGTGAATTTGTTCGT
>CAJAQO010000148.1 GCA_903944085.1 uncultured Verrucomicrobia subdivision 3 bacterium | reverse complement strand
TTGAACGGCGTGCAATGGGACCGGCCCACCACGCTGTTTCCCATTTGCCTCGCGATGTCGGCGACGTGGGACACGAATCTGGTTCACGAAACGGCCACCGTTCTCTCTGATGAAGCCCGCGCGATTTACAACGGCTGGCATTTGGACCCCAGTGCCGCTGGCCAGCACAAGGGGCTGATCTATCGCGCCCCGGTGATCAACATCGAACGCAATCCTTACTGGGGCCGCAACCACGAAGCGTGGGGCGAAGACCCGTTTCTCACCGGGCGCATGGCGGTCAGTTATGTCGAAGGCTTGCAGGGCGATGATCCGCATTATCTGAAAATTGCTGCGACGCTAAAACATTATGCCGTCAACAATGTGGAGACGGATCGCACCAAGTTGAACGCCGATGTTTCCGAGCGGATGCTGCACGAATACTGGCTGCCGCATTTCCACGACGCGGTGGTGGAAGGCAAAGCCTGTTCGCTGATGGCCAGCTACAACGCCATCAACGGCGTTCACAACAACATCAATCACTGGCTGCTCACCGACGTGCTAAAAAATGACTGGCATCACGAAGGGTTTGTGGTGTCGGATCTCGGCGGCGTCAAAAGCATGGTGGCGGACAAAACGCACGGCCAAATGACGGTGGAGGATGCGGTGGCGCAGTCGTTGATGGCGGGCTGCGATTTTTCCGACCAGGAATTTCAAGACCACATTCCGGCAGCGGTGCGCGACGGCAAACTGACGGCGGCGCGGCTGGACGACGCGTTGACCCGCGTGCTGCGCGTGCGTTTTCGACTGGGTGAGTTTGATCCGTTCGCGGCAGTGCCTTACAGCCGGATTTCGCCGGATGTGATTAACAGCGCGGCGCACCGCGCGGTGGCTTTAAAGGTGGCGCAGGAATCCATTGTGCTGCTGCAAAATCGTGGTGGTCTGCTGCCGCTGGACCAAACTAAAATCAAACGGATCGCGGTCCTCGGGCCGCTCGCCGACCGCATCGTGATGAATAATTACAATGGCAAAGCGGCCCAAACCGTGACCGCGCTGCAAGGCATACAGGAGCGTGTCGCGCCGGGCATCGAAGTGCTTTATGCCGTCGGCGGAACCGTCAACGGCAACACCAATGGCTCGTTGAAAAAAGAATTCGGAGAGGCGGCGGATGATCCAATCGCCGAGCAACTGAAGGCCGTGGAACTCGCTCGAAAAGCGGACGTGGCGATCGTTTTTGTCGGCACGACGGCGGCCATCGAGCAAGAAGGTCGCGACCGCAAAACGCTCGGTTTGACCGGCACGCAGGAGGAACTTGTCCATGCGGTCTTCGCAGCCAATCCGCGCACGATTGTGGTGGAGATGAGCGCCGGACCGCTGACCGTGCCGTGGCTGAAAGCAAAAATTCCCGCGCTGCTGCAGGCGTGGTGGCCGGGCGAGGAAGGCGGACACGCGATTGCCCAGGTTCTGTTTGGCGACGTCAATCCTGCCGGACGTCTGCCGCACACCGTTTACGCTTCCGAGGCGCAAGTGCCGCCGGTGAATGAATATGACATCACCCAGGGTTTTACTTACATGTATGTGAATGGAAAACCGCTTTTTCCGTTTGGCCACGGCTTGAGCTACACGAGTTTCAAATACAGCGGACTGAAATTGTCAGCGGATAAAATAAATTCCGACGGCCAGGTGAATATCCGCGTGGACATCACCAACACCGGTCAGCGGGCGGGTGACGAAGTGGGACAGCTTTATGTTCATCAAGTAAAAAGCAGCGTGAAACGGCCGGCAAAAGAACTGCGCGGTTTTCAGCGCGTCCGCTTGCAACCGGGCGAGACAAAGACGGTGAACTTCAGCCTGCCGGGTCAGAAGCTGGCTTTCTGGGACGAAAAGACGCATGGCTTCCTCGTGGAGCCCGGCGCGTTTGAAGTTCTCGTCGGCAGCTCTTCAGAGGATATCCGGGCCCGAGGCAAATTCGCGGTGCAATAACCGGGAAAGTTTGCGTCCGTTCAAGTCCCGGGATCTTGGCCGTTTTTATCGGCGAGCGCTTATTCCAGTCGCTTGATGTCCACCTTCACTTCCAGCTTGCGCTCGGTCGTGCCCTTGTAATTTCCCGCCACCGGCGGCACGTCGGCGTAGTCGCGGCCGACGGCGATTTTCACATAGGTGTCATCCACCGGCCGGTTATGCGTTGGGTCCAGCGCAATCCAGCCGGTGCCGGGAATCAGCACTTCCACCCACGCGTGCGTCGCGCTGGCAATTTCCGTGGCGAGATAGCCGCTGACATAAAGCGCGGGAATTTTAAGCGCGCGGCAAAGCCCGATCATCACATGCGCAAAATCCTGGCAGACGCCGCGCTTTTCTTGCAACACATCGCGCATGTGGGTGTGGACGGAAGTGGATTTGGATTCGTATATGAAATTTTCGTGGATGAACTTCAGGATGGCCAGCGCCGCCTGCCAGGTGTCGTTGACGCCCACCGTCGCGTCCATCGCCAGCCGCCAAACTTCCGGCGACAGCTCCACATAATGGCTGTCTTGCAAAAAATCAAAAATTCTCGGCTCCTGCAAAACCTCGCCGATGCGGGCCAGCGGCCAGGGCGAATCCGTTTTGGCCGGCAACGCGGGCAGCCGCGTGGTCACGCGCAGATGGCTTTCGACCAGCAACGTCGAGTGCGGTTCGACGATCTCGAAATGATGGATTGTGTTCGAATAAAAATCGTGGTGATGCCGCAGCCGCGCGGCGGGCAGCACTTTCAAGAAAAAAGAATCCACCGTTTGCGTCGCGTTGGAAAACGGCTGCAGCCGCGCCTCGTTGAAACTGTCGCGCACCGGCGAGGCGTAGAGGTAAATCGTGCGATGGATGATCTCGAATTTCATGCGGGTGGCAAATGGACTTCTTCGACATCCACGGAAACTTTTACGACGTGCGCGCCGCCGCCGGTGATGACGCCGCTCACCGGACTCACATCCGAATAATCACGGCCAAACGCGAGCGTGATGTGCTCCTCGGCGGGCAGCACATTGTTCGTCGGATCAAAATCCACCCAGCCGACGCTGGGACAAAACACCGCAAACCACGCGTGGCTCGCATCCGCGCCGACGAGCCGCTCCTTGCCGGCCGGCGGCCGCGTGCGCAAATAGCCACTGACATAGCGCGCCGGCAAACCGAGCGAACGCAAACTCGCGATGGCCAGATGCGCAAAGTCCTGGCACACGCCGCGACGCTTTTCCAAAACTTCTTCGAGCGGCGTCGCCACGGTCGTGGCCGTGGGATCATATTTGAAATCGGAAAAAATCCGGCGGTTCAAATCGGCCACGGCCACGAGCAGCGGAGTTTTGGCCGCAAAACTTTGCTGCGCATAATCGGCCAGTTCCGGCGACGCGCACAACAGCGGCGAATCAAAAATGAACTGATATGGCTCGACCACTTCCGGCGAAACCGGGTCGGAAAATAATTTCACCACGCCTGCCCAATCCGGTGACAGCGCCGGTGCCGGCGGCGTAGTGACCACCACCGTCACCCGGCTGCGCGCGGTGATTTCGAGGTGCCGGTGAATTTCCTGAATGCTGAAGCCGCAGACGTGGTTGCCGAAAAAATCCACGCGTGGCTTGATGACCGCCGGCATCGGCCCGATTTTCAGCGAAAAATTTTCCACCTGTTGCTGCGGCAAAACACGCGGCTCGACGCGCGCCGCGTGGTGCGAAACCGTCACCGGCGAGGCGTAGTCGTAAATCGTGGAATGAACGAGATTATAGGTCATGGCTGGCAGCCTCCGCCCGTCCGCGAAATTTCCGAGTGCGCAAAATAGCTCACCGCGATGGCGTCGGACAAACGCGGCAAATCGCGCAGCGTCTCGGCGACAAGCTTGCCCGTTTCTCCGCCCGACCAGTTGCCCGCGCGCACGGCAAGTTCGCGCGTGTCGAGCGTGCGCAGGCGCGAACTGCAATCGCGCAGAATTTTTTGCTGCGGCGTTACCGACTCCATTTCGCGCGGCAGCCGCTCGAAATGCTGCGCGAGCTGGTTGATCTGAAAAAACAGCGAGCGCGGGTTCGTGTCGTCGAGCAGCACGAGATCATAAACCGCCGCGATGTTCGGCAGCAGATTGTAGCGCGAGCGATACGTCAGCGTGCTGTCGGCGACTTCCAGCACGGCTTCCAGCACGCTTGGATTGTCGGCTTCGGGCGAACGCAGCGAACAGTCGAGAAACGTGCACAGGCTCAGCGCGCGTTCAATCCTCATGCCGATGTCAATGAACCGCCAGCCCTGCGCGCGGGTCATGTTTTCGCGCGCCAGCCCGTGAAAAGACGCAAGGCCGAGCAATGTCTGGTTCAAAATTCCCAGCGCATCGGCGGCGAGCAGAATTTTTTCCTTCGGCGCGTTGGCAAGCAGATCGCCGAGTTGATTCGCAGCGCGCCACAAATCATTTGACGTGCGGTCGCGCACAAACATCGCGATGCGCTGCAAATGGCCGACGAGCTGGCGCACGCTGCCGTCGCGCTGCGGATCGAAAATCGCCGCGAGCAGCCCGGCTTCGAGCGCCTCGGGATTTTGCCGCGACATGGACTGGCTTTGCCCCGGCTGGCTCTGCTTCTGGCTTTGGTGGCCTTTCAACTGGCCCTGTTTTTCAAGCGTTTCAAGCAATGGCGCGAGGTGTGGCAATGATCCGCCGCCGCGTTCAGGCGTGAATCGCCGCAGCGCGCTCCGCAACAAACGCGTCGTGGCATCGGCGCGCTCGGCATAACGACCGAGCCAGAAAAAATTATCCGCGAGGCGCGACGGCAAATTATTACCAACGCGGCGCAGTTCGATGTTCGGCCCGGTCGCGGAAAGCAGCGAAACTTCCGGCACTGGCTGATCGCTCAGCACCCAGGTGTCTTTGCTCATGCCGCCGTGCTGCATGGAAACGAAACTGGCCCCGGCGCGCGGCGCGACGCGCGACAGCCCGCCGGGCATCACGGCGTAACCGTTTTCGGTCGCCACCAGATAAACGCGCAGCGAAACCGGACGCGGCACGAGTTTGCCGCCGTCGAGCGCCGGCGCGGTGGAAAGCTCCACCCATTCCTGCGCGACAAATCCGTGCGGCTGAAATTTGATGCGCGCCACCAGCGCGGCGCGCGCGGCGGCGGACAAATTTCTTTCCAGCGCGGGGCCGGGCTGCCGCTGGCGAAAAGCCGGTTTCACAAACAACTCGTCGAGATGTTCGAGGACGTAATTTTCCGCCGATTTCTGGCCGCACCACCACGTCGCTACGGATGGTAATTTTAATTTTTCGCCGAGCACATGACGGCACAAGCCGGGCAAAAATGCCATGAACGCGGGACTTTGCAGCAGGCTGCTACCGGGCAGATTGGCAATCGTCACATTACCGTCGCGCGCGGCTCCGACGAGGCCGGGCACGCCGAGAATCGAATCGTTGCGCAATTCCAGCGGATCGCAAAACTCGTCATCCACGCGGCGTAAAATCACGTCCACCGCTTCGAGGCCGGCGAGTGTTTTGAGAAACACTTTGTCGTCGCGCACGGTCAAATCCTGGCCTTCGACGAGTTGATAGCCGAGGTAGCGCGCGAGATACGCCTGCTCAAAATAGGTTTCGTTGTAAGGTCCCGGCGTCAGCATCACGACGCGCGGATTTTCAGTATTCAACGGCGCGAGTTGCGCGAGTGTTTTTTGCACTTCGCGATAAAAACCGGCAAGCCGGTGAACCTGGCAGTCGCGAAACGCTTCCGGCAACGTGCGCGAGGTGACGAGCCGGTTCGCCAGCGCGTAGCCGGTGCCGGTGGGAATTTGTGTTCGGTCCGAAGTCACCCACCAGCGGCCGTCCGGCGAACGCGCCAAGTCGGCGGCATAGAAAATTAGAAACTTCCCGCGCTTCGGCTGGATGCCGTGACAGGGGCGCAAAAAATCCGGCTGGCCAAAAATCAGCGCGGGCGGCAGGCCGCCGGTGCGGATCAAATGCTGCGGGCCGTAGCAATCGGCAAGAATGCGGTTGATGAGTTCGGCGCGCTGAATGAGGCCGGCTTCGAGCGTGCGCCATTCTTCCGCCGCGATGAGAAACGGCACCGCGTCGAGTTCCCAGGTGCGCTCCATGCCGCGCGTGTCGCCATAGACGTTGTAGGTGATGCCTTGTTCCTGCACGAGGCGACGGCCATTTTCCCAGCGGCGTTCCAGTTCGCCCGCGCCGATTTGTTCTAATGATCCGAAAAACTTTGCGTAATGCGGACGCAGCTTGCCGTCGGCGGCGACGCTTTCGTCAAATAGCTGCGCCGCGCGCTGGTTTTTGACCGGCGGCGCCGCGGAAATTTCTGGTGGTTCGACGGACGTTTCGTTCATCGGTGCAGTCGAGTCTAAACGCGAATCGGGCTTTTTGCCAGTCTCGTCAGACATTGCGGAGGTCGAGCGTGAACGGAAAATCGCCGTTCAAGATTTTCGGCGGCGGCGTGAACTTGCCTTGCTGATGTCCGTGCCTAAAAAAGCGCGACAGGCGGCGGCTTTCGGCCTCGTAGCTGTTCACCGGAAACGTGTCGTAGCCGCGTCCGCCCGGATGCGCGACGTGATAGGTGCAGCCGCCGAGCGAACGTTTGTTCCAGGTGTCATAGAGATCAAACCGCAGCGGCGCGTGCGATGGAATCGTCGGTTGCAGACACACCGGCGGCTGCCACGCGCGATAGCGCACGCCGGCGACGCCTTCACCGTTCGTGCCGGTCGGATGCAGCGGCACGCGATGGCCGTTGACCGTGATGGCGAAGCGGTCGCCGACCAGACCGTTGGCTTTGACCTGCAATCGTTCGAGCGAGCTGTCCACGTAACGCACCGTGCCGCCGCCGCCCGGTTCTTCGCCGAGGACGTGCCACGGCTCAAGCGCGGTGCGGAGTTCGAGCTGGATGTCGCGCTGTTCAAGATCGCCGATGCGCGGGAAACGAAATTCAAAGTGCGGCGCGAACCAGTCGAACTCGAACGGATAACCGGCTTCGCGCAAATCGCCGATGACATCGCGAAAATCCGTTTCGCAAAAATGCGGCAACATCCAGCGGTCGTGAATGTCCGTGCCCCAACGCACGAGGTCGTTTTTGTAAGGCTCCTTCCAAAATTTTGAGATGAGGCCGCGCAAAACCAAATGCTGCGCCAAGCTCATGCGCGCGTGCGGCGGCATTTCAAACGCGCGCATTTCGACAAGACCGAGGCGGCCGCTGGCGCTTTCGGGCGCGTAAAGTTTATCAATCGAAAACTCGGAGCGATGCGTGTTGCCGCTGGCGTCAATCAGCAGGTTGCGGAACAGGCGGTCCACCATCCACGGCGGCGGCTGGCTGGACAAGCCGATCTGCCGGTCCATTTCCTTGAACGCGACTTCGAGTTCGTAAAGCGAATCGTTGCGCGCCTCGTCAATGCGCGGTGCCTGGCTGGTCGGGCCGACGAACAGGCCGCTGAACAGCCAGCTCAACGACGGATGATTCTGCCAATACGACAGCAGCGAGCGCAGCAAGTCCGGCCGCCGCAGCACCGGCGAATCCGGCGGGGCTTCCGCGCCGATGATGATGTGGTTGCCGCCGCCCGTGCCGGTGTGCCGGCCGTCGAGCATGAATTTTTCCGTGCCAAGCCGAGTCTGCCGTGCTTCTTCGTAAAGAATTTCCGTGCGTTGAACCAGTTCATCCCAAGTTTTGCTCGGGTGCATGTTCACTTCAATCACGCCCGGGTCGGGCGTGACGGCAAGTTTGTTCAAGCGCGGATCACGCGGCGGCGTTTCGCCTTCGATGATGACCGGCGTGCCCATTTCGGTGACGACGGTTTCTATGCCGGCGATGAGATCGAGGTAATCTTCCGTCTGCTCGACCGGCGGCATAAAAATGTGCAGCCGTCCGTCGCGTGGTTCGACACATAACGCGGTGCGGATGATCCACGGCGCGCTCTGTCCGGACGCGGGCTGGCGCAGCGGATTTTCATCCGGCGGCAGCGGCGGCAGCGGTTTTACTTTTTCGCCAAGTTTTTGCGCGCGTTGACCGGGACCTTGGCCGGGTTGCGTCGGAGCTTCCGCGCGACCGACGAAATGTTGGCGATACGGAAATTCCTTCGGCAGCTCCGGTAGTTTTGGCTGCGACGGATCGAGCTGGCGCAGCCACGGAAAATCTTTTTCCGAAACCCACGGAATTGAATCCAGCGGCAGGCGCAGCCCCATGGGCGAATCGCCGGGAATGAGCCACAGCGTGTCGTCATCACGCAAAAACCATTTGCCGGTCATCCAGCCACCGCTGACACGTTTGATCGGCAGCGAGTAGCCGACGACCGAGTTCAAGCCCTGCTGAAAAATCCGCGCGATGCGCTCGCGCTCCAGCTTGTCCTTCAAATTGGTTTTCTCCGGCGTGACGTTGACCGGGAAGCGGCGTTCTTTCCAGGTGTAATAAAACGCGTCCTCGTAGGCGGGAATCAAATGTTTCGGGTCGCCGCCAACGGTTTCGGCGATGCGCGACAAAAGCTCCTTCGCCTCTTTCGCGCCGTGACCATAATTTTTTGATTCGTCCGCGATGAGCGAATCGTCCTTCCAGACCGGCACGCCGTCCTTGCGCCAATACGCGGCGAGCGCATAACGCGGCAGCGGTTCGCCCGGATACCATTTGCCCTGACCGTAATGCAGCAGCGAGCCGGGCGCGAATTTTCCGCGCAGCCGCTTGATCAGTTCGCCGGACAAAATTCTTTTCTTGTGCGAGACGGCGGTGAAATTCCATTCCGCGCCGTCGGGATCGTCCACCGAAACAAACGTCGGTTCGCCGCCCATCGTCAGGCGCACGTCGCCTTTTTTTAAGTCGGCATCAATCGCGTGGCCGAGCGACTCGATTTTTTCCCATTGCGCGTCAGAGTAAGGCAGCGTGACGCGTGGCGATTCGTGAACGCGGGTCACGGTCATTTCAAAGCTGAACTCGCATTCGCATTCGTCCACCGCGCCGGAAATGGGCGCGGCGCTGGAAGGATCAGGCGTGCAGGCCAGCGGAATGTGGCCCTCGCCCGCGAGCAAACCGGAAGTCGGGTCGAGACCAATCCAGCCGCCGCCCGGCAGATACACTTCCGTCCAGGCATGCAGATCGGTGAAATCTTTTTCCGCGCCGCTCGGGCCGTCGAGCGACTTGACGTCGGGCTTGAGCTGGATCAAGTAGCCGCTGACGAAACGCGAGGCGAGGCCGCAGTGCCGGAACAACTGGCACAACAGCCACGCGGAATCACGGCACGAACCGCTCATTTTTTCCAGCGTCTCCTCCGGCGTCTGCACGCCGGGTTCGAGGCGGATGGTGTATTTGATGTCCTTCCATAGCCGCTGGTTGACGGCGACGATAAAATCATTGGTGCGCAGCCGATCTTTTTCAGGAATTTCGAGCCGCTCTTTTTTCGTGAGCCGTTTGGTTTCGCCCAGCACATCGCGGCGGAGAGTGGCGAGATATTTTGTGAACGCCGGCGTCAGCCAGCATTTGTGCAGAAAGGGCGCGAGTTCGTGGTCCAGCGCCGGATCGTAGGCGAACGGAAATTTTTCCGCCTGCGGTTCGAGGAAAAAATCAAACGGATTCAGCACCGACATTTCCGCGACCAAATCCACTTCGACGCACAATTCACGCGTCGGCTGTTCAAACACGAGGCGCGCGGCGTAGTTCGCCTGCGGATCCTGCGACCAATTGATGAAATGCTTCTCCGGCCGGACCTTCAGCGAGTAGCTCAAAATCCGCGTGCGCGAATGCGGCGCGGGCCGCAACCGCACCACCTGCGGGCCGAGATGGACGAGCCGATCGTATTGGTAATGCGTCTTGTGATGGAGGGCAACGTGGATAGACATTCGGGAAAAAAAGGATGAATTATGAATTACGAATTATGAATGTGCCAAAACACCGCGCGCGAAAGATTTCATCATTCATAATTCATCCTTCATCATTTGCTTTTGCTGCTGTTGTTGTTCCTCCTGTTGCACCATGATTTCGTCTTCCAGATTATTGAAATTCTGGAAAATGTAGGCGTTGAACAGCGCGCCGCCGATGTCGTTGAGCTTGCCTTGCAGCACGTCGAGGTAGCCGTGCAGGCCGGCGGCGAAAATTTCGTCAATGGTCATGAACTGTAGCTCCGCGACGAGCCGGCCCGCCAGCTTTTCGGCATCGTTGCAGAATTTTCCCTCCGCCACGCCGGAGATTCTGCGGAGGGCATTGTTCAATTCATCCACGCAAAACCGCACCGAACGCGGAAAGTCCTCGTTGAGCAGCAGAAACTCCGCCACCAAGCGCGGGCTGACCTCCGCGCCGTGAATGGACTTGTAAGCGTCCCACGCGCTGCACGACCGCAAAATGGCCGACCATTCGAGCGCGTCAGTTTCGCTGACCGTCTGCGGCACGCCTTTTTCCGGCAACGTCTGGTAGCGCAAGTCGAGGATGCGCGAGGTCTTGTCGGCGCGCTCAATAAATTTCCCCGCCTGTGCAAACCACCAGCCCTCGTTGTGGATCAGCGTGGCGTAGGTCAGGCCGATGATGAGCAGCGAGCTGGCTTTGATCTGCTGGAAAAATTCACTGGGGCTTTCCTTCCAGACCTGCCGCGCCTCCGGCGTGCGCACAAACCAGTAAAGCCGGTTCAATTCCTCCCACAGCTCAATCGTGATCTGGTCCCGCACCATGCGCGCGTTTTCGCGCGCCTGGCAAATGGAGGAAACAATGGAATTCGGATTGTCCAACTGGAACACCAGAAATTCCGTGACGTTCTGCGCGGTGGCTTTTTTATGCAGCGCGAAAAACTGTTCCTCATCGCCGGTAGTCAGCACAATGGGCAGCCAGTGTTTGGCCAGACGCTCCTCGTCGAGGTTGCGCAAGTCCAGGAGCAGTTGCAAATTCACGTCCACGATGCGCGCGATATTCTCGGCGCGCTCAATGTAACGCGACATCCAGTATAATGAGTTGGCGACGCGGCTTAACATTTGGCAATTTCGGATTTCGGAGTTCGGAGTTCGGAGTTGAAACATGATTGCGGTGCCCGGCGGAAATCAAATCCGCAATCCGCAATCCGCAATCCGCACTTATTTGATTTATTCATCGCCATACAAAACCCAGGTGTCCTTGCTGCCGCCGCCCTGTGACGAGTTGACCACGAGCGAGCCTTTGCGCAACGCGACGCGCGTGAGGCCACCGGGCACGATGACCGTTTTTTCACCGGAAATAATATACGGCCGCAAATCAATGTGCCGGCCCTCAAACAAACCATCGGCCACGTGCGTGGGATGGCGCGAAAGCGAAATCGTCGGCTGCGCGATGTAATTCCGCGGCTCGGCTTCGACTTTTTTGCGGAACTCGGCGATCTCTTCTTTCGTCGCCTTCGGGCCGATCAACATGCCGTAGCCACCGGATTCATTCGCGGCCTTCACGACCAGTTTTTCCAGGTTGTCCAAAATATATTTTTTGTCAGCCTCCTCATTGGCAAGATAGGTGTCTACATTCGGAATAATCGGCTCCTGATCCAGATAATATTTGATCATTTTCGGCACGAAATAATACATCACCTTGTCGTCGGCAATGCCGGTGCCGATGGAGTTCGCGAGCGAAACATTGCCGGAGCGATAAGCATTCACAAGTCCCGGCACGCCGAGCATCGAGTCGCGACGGAAAACCGTCGGATCGAGAAAATCATCATCCAGCCGGCGATAAATGACGTGAACCGGTTGCTGTCCTTTGGTCGTGCGCATGAACACCCGCGCGTCGCGCACCACGAGATCGCGGCCCTCGACAATTTCAATGCCCATCTGCCGCGCGAGATAGGTGTGCTCGAAGTAAGCCGAGTTCGCCGCGCCCGGCGTGAGCAGCACCACCGTCGGATCGGACACGCCGGCGGGCGCGATGTATTGCAGCATTCGCAGCAGCTCGCGCGGATAATCTTCCACCGGCCGCACGCCGACACTTTCAAACATCTGCGGAAATGTCCGCTTCATCGCGCGCCGGTTTTCCAGGACGTAGCTCACGCCGCTGGGACAGCGTCCGTTGTCCTCCAGCACGAGATAATTACCTTTGTCATCGCGGATCAAATCCGTGCCGCAAACGTGAATGTAAATATCCTTCGGCACGTTAAAATTCACGAACTCGCGCCGGAAATGTTTCCCCGACAAAACGTAAAACGGCGGAATGATGCCGTCCTTCAAAATTTTCTGTTCGTGGTAAAGGTCGTGCAAAAACAAGTTCAACGCCGTGATGCGCTGCACCAGGCCGCGCTCCAGAAACTCCCATTCCCGCGCCGGGATGATGCGCGGCAGCAGGTCGAACGGGAAAATTTTCTCCGTGCCCGCCGAGTCGCCATAGACATTGAAAGTGACGCCCTGCCGCAAAAACGCCAGATCCACGGACTGGCGCTTGTGTTCAAATTCCTCCAGCGTGAGCGACTGGAACAGCTCGCGAAAACGATGGTAATGTGATCGCGGCGCGGTGCCAGCCACCATTTCGTCAAAAAATTTTTCCGGGTCGTAGCCGTTCAGCATTCGCGCCAGCGGCGGCAATTTAGTCTTGGTGGCCATTTTACAACATTTCAGCAAACAGGTTTCCGTTCAAACATCCGGTGCAAATTCACAGATTTTCGCTCAAATTCAGGCAAAAGCGCGCGTTTCAACCAAGTTCGGCTGGTCCGCCATATTGCTCACTGCATGAATACCATAGTCATTAGCAAACTCCTTGCCGAACAAATTCCTGCGAGCCGTTTTGGCAACCGCCGTCCGCCACCCCGATCATTCCGCCGTCCGCCGGATGATTGCGCGCAGCGGCGTCTGCGGCTTGAAGTCCACGCAGCGTTCCAGTTTTGCCACGAGCGGTTTGCGGCGGCGCATGTCGTCGAAACCCGGCGCGTAAGCCTGGTCGTAGGGAATCAGTTCAATCTTGGATTTCGAGCCAAGCGTTTTCACGACCAGCTTCGCCAGTTCCAAAATCGAAACTTCCTCGGTGCCGCCGATGTTGAAAATTTCGCCGCGCGCCTTGTCGCATTTCTGCAACCGCACCAAGGCTTCCACCACATCGTGCACAAAACCAAAGCAGCGGGTTTGCCGGCCGTCGCCGAAAACTTTCAGCGGCTCGTTCTTTTTCGCCGACGCGATGAAGCGCGGCAGCACCATGCCGTAGCGTCCGGTCTGGCGCGGGCCGACCGTGTTGAACAGCCGCGCGATGGTGACGGGCAGATTTTTTTCGCGCGCGTAGGCCAGCGCGAGAAATTCATCCGTGAGCTTCGAGCACGCATAGCTCCAGCGCGATTGGCCCGGCGGCCCGATGAGCAAATCGTCGTCCTCGCTGAACTCCGGCTTCGCGCTCTTGCCGTAAACTTCCGAGGTGGAGGTCAGCAGCAGCGGCGTGAAATTTTTTGCCGCCGCGCGCAGCAGCATCTGCGTCTCATTGAAGCTGGCCTCCAAAACGTGCAGCGCCGATTTGACCACGAGTTCCACGCCGACCGTCGCGGCGAGGTGAAAAATAAATTCCGCGTCCGCCGCCAGTCGCGGCAATTCCGCGCACGCGGAAATTTTGGAATGAACGAAGCGCAGGCGTGAATTTCTCTTCACCGCCGCGAGATTTTGCAAATTGCCGGTCGAAAGATCATCAATGACGACAACCGTTTTACCGTCTTTGAGCAGACGCTCCACCAGATGCGCGCCGATGAAACCGGCGCCGCCCGTAACCAGGATGGGTTTTACTTTTTTCATTTCAACGCCGTCGCGACCGCCTCGGCCAGTTTCTGCCGGAACAGCGGATCGGCAATGCGTTTCGCCTCGTGCGGGTTCGACAAAAAGCCCGCCTCGATCAGCACGGAAGGCCGGCGCTGGCCGCGCAGCACGCCGATGAACCGCGCGCGGTTCACGCCGCGATCCTCCAGACTGGTCGCGTGCAGCAGCGCCCGGTGCAGGCGCTCGGCCAACTGCATGTTTTGCGTGTCAAAATTGTTGTTCGGAAAATTCTGGAACAGAATGTCCGGATAGCCGCGCGTGACGGTCGAGGGCAAGCCGGCGGGCGTCAGGCAAAACGTGGCGAGGCCGACCGGTTTTTGATCCGGCGCGAGCGAATTGAAATGCAGGCTGACAAACAAATCGGCATGGTGCATTTCAGCCATCGCCACCCGGTTGGACAGCGCGATGTCCACGTCGTTGGTGCGGGTGAGAAACACCTGCCAACCTTCCTGCTCCAGCAACGGCTTGATCCGCCGCGCCCAGTCCAGCGTGAATTCCTTTTCCGGCCGCTTGTCGAGCACACTGATCGTGCCGCCATTGATCCCGCCATGGCCGGGATCAATGACAATAATGCGGTTGGTGCCAAACGCCAGCGCATCGCCCAGCATCAGCGGCGCCAGGTTCTTTTGCAGATCAAGCCCATGCACGAAAACCTGGTTGTCAATAATTTCCGGCGCGTAGCCCAGATGAAATTGCAAGCCGCGCCAGATCGCCTCGCGGCTGCCGATTTCCAGCACCAGCAAGCCGTTTTTAGCATCCAGATAATACCGGGTCGTCGGGCCGCCGGTCAGCCGCCGCACCGGGCCGATTTTATTTTCCACCGCCCAGCGATCCAGCGAAGTCCATGTGAACACGGGCGCGAAGTGCGGCGTGAAGGCGTTCGTCGCCGGCGGCAGATTGGTAAAATTGACCACCGCGACCGGCGGCCGGTTCGTTTTGATGACCGGCGGAATGGGTATCAACACCGGCGGAAGCGGCGCGGTGCGCACTTCGTTGGTGGCCGACCAGTCGGGCGGCAACGGCTCATCGGGCGCGGTGGCGCAGCCCGCCAGCAGGACGAGCGCGCCGCAAAACAGAATTCCCGCGAGTTTGGACACGCGTCAATTGTGCGGAACGGCCTTGCGGACTCAAGCTGTTTCGAGTCCGGTCGCCATCTTAATCGCCATCGCAATCCTAATCCAAGTTTGGAGAGCTTAGGTTTACGAAGTCCCTGCCTTGCCGGTTTTGACGGCATCGGGCATAATCCGCTCAACTTGAAAATTCTCGTTGCCATCACCGGCGCCACCGGCGCGCTTTACGCGCAGCGGTTGCTCGACAATTTGAATCCCCGCGAACACGAAGTCCATGTCGTGTTGAGCAACTATGCGCAGCAGGTTATCGCCGTGGAACTGCCGGCCGGCCTGAAGCTCCCGGCCGGGGCGCAGCTGCACAACGTCAAAAGCATGAACGCGCCGTTTGCCAGCGGCTCGAATCCGCCGGACGCGATGGTCGTGATCCCCTGCACCATGGGCACGATGGGCCGCATCGCGCATGGTTACAGCGAGGATGTTTTGCTGCGCGCGGCGGACGTGACGCTGAAGGAAAAACGGAAATTGATTTTGGTCCCGCGCGAAACGCCGTTGAGCCTCATCCACGTGAAAAACATGGAACTGCTGCTGCTCGCCGGCGCAACCATCTTGCCGGCGAATCCAAGTTTTTATTCCGGCGCGGAATCTGTGGTGCAAATCGTGGACACGGTCGTCGCCCGCGTGCTGGATCACATTGGCATCCCGAACCAACTCGCGCCGCGCTGGGCGGAGGAGAAAGAATGACTGGTTGCATGTTGAAGGTTGAAAGTTGCCGGTGGGTCGGCATGGAATCCAACTTTCAACCTTCAACTCTCAACTTGTAACAGTTTTAAAATGTTTTCCCTGATTCAAAAATGGGGTTCGTTCGTGCGTTTCTCGCACACGGTTTTCGCGCTGCCGTTCGCGCTCGCGGCGATGCTCGTGGCGGCGCGCGAACATCGCGGCTGGCCGGGCTGGAAAACCTTCGGGCTGATTCTCGCGGCGATGATTTGCGCGCGGACGTGCGCGATGGCGTTCAACCGCATCGTGGACCGCAAATTTGACGCGCTGAATCCGCGCACACAAAGCCGGCACCTGCCCAGCGGACAAATTTCCCTGGCCAGTGCCAGCCTGCTTTGCGGTTTGTCGGCGGCCGGCTTGCTGGCAGCCAGTTGGTTTTTAAATCCGTTGTGCTTTTACCTTTCGCCGGTGGCGCTGGTGCTGGTTTGTTTTTATTCGCTGACGAAACGCTTCACCGATTACACGCACGTTTTTCTGGGCCTCGCGCTCGCACTCGCGCCCATCGGCGCGTGGCTGGCGGTGAAGGGAGCGAATGTTTCCGCCTGGGAAATTTTGCAAATGACACTGCTCGCGTTCGCCGTGGTGCTGTGGCTCGTGGGCTTCGACATCATTTACGCGCTGCAAGATTACGAGTTCGATAAATCGCATGGTCTGCGCTCGCTCGTCGTGGCGTGGGGACCGCAGAACGCACTCGCCGCCGCATTTCTCGCGCACATGATCATGTGCGGTTTGCTGCTGGGCTTCGGGCTGCTGTGCCGGTTCCGCATCGCATATCTGGTCGGCTGGCTCATCATCCTCGGCTGCCTGACGCTCGAACACTGGATTGCGCGCCGGCGCAGCTTGAACTGGATCAACGTCGCTTTCTTCCGGCTGAACGCCCTGGTGGGCATGGTTTTCCTGGTGGTGGTTGCGGCGGAAGTGATTTTTCAGGGTGGCTTCAAGCTGCGGTAAATCCCACGCGAAAACGCAAAGGAAAATCTGATCTTAAGCCAAGGCTTGGCGGCTTGGCGGCTTGGCGTGAGAAAAAAATCCGGTAACATCCCGCCGGTTTTGCTTCTGAAGTGGGCATGGACACGGTAGAAATAAATCAACCAATGCCTCCGGAAAACAAATGTCCGCAATGCGGCACGCCCCTGCCCACCGGCGCGCTCGCCGGGCTTTGCCCCGCCTGCCTGCTCAAAATGGGCGCGGCGGCGGACACCATCACCGACGCGAAACAGCCGGCATTCAATCCGCCGTCCGTGGCCGAACTCGCGGCGAAATTTCCCCAGCTCGAAATCCTCGAACTCATCGGCAAAGGCGGCATGGGCGCGGTTTACAAGGCGCGGCAGCGACAGCTTGACCGCGTGGTGGCGCTGAAAATTCTTCCGCCCGGCATTGGAGACGATCCCGCGTTTGCCGAGCGCTTCGCCCGCGAGGCCAAGGCGCTGGCGAAGCTCAATCATCCCGGCATCGTAACGATTTACGATTTTGGCCGGGCCGACGGGCTATTTTATTTTTTTATGGAGTTCGTGGACGGCGTGAACCTGCGGCAGTTGCTCCACGCCGGGCGCATTTCCGCGCGCGAGGCGCTGGCCATCGTGCCGCAGATTTGCGACGCGCTGCAATTTGCGCACGACCAGGGCATCGTCCACCGCGACATCAAGCCGGAAAACATCCTGCTGGATCGCCGGGGCCGCGTGAAGGTGGCAGATTTTGGTTTGGCGAAACTGGTTGGCGTCGGCAATGAGCCGCGAGTTGGGGCGGGCACGAACGCCGGTTCGCCCGTGCTGACCGGGTCCGGCAAAGTCATGGGCACGCCGAATTACATGGCGCCGGAACAAGCCGAGCATCCCGATGAAGTGGACAACCGCGCGGATATTTACGCGCTGGGCGTGGTCTTTTACCAGATGCTCACCGGCGAGTTGCCCGGCAAAAAAATCGCGCCGCCATCCACGAAAGTCCAGATGGACGTGCGGCTGGATGAAATTGTTTTGCGCGCATTGGAAAAAAATCCCGAACTGCGCTACCGGCAAGTCAGCGAAGTAAAGACGTGTGTGGAAACCATCGCGGCGACGCCGCCCGCTGGCAGCCGACGCGAGGAAGCTCAAACTGAAAAAACGGAAATCGCAAATCAGAAACCGGCAATGGAAGCACGTTTCTCGCCCACGGCCATTTTGGCCGCGCTGCTGATCCCGGTTTTTTTTGTTTCGACCGTCTTCTGGAATTTTGGGCATTTAGGCGGTTTGCCGGCGCTGGTGGGCACCATCATGGCCACGCTCGGTTTTGTTTCCATCCTAGTTGCAACGATTCTTGGCTGGGTGGCGGTGGCGCAAATCCGTCGTTCCGGCGGGCGGCTTTGTGGCATGTGGCTGGCCTTGTTTGACGGCCTGGTGCTGCCCGGTCTGGTGCTGAACGTGCTGCTGATTTTTGCCCTGCTCCTCGCCAACAAATTCGTCAATGTCTGGCTGCTGGCTTGGTGGCATCCCGTTTTGGATGAACATGCGTTTCTCAACACCCCGCATTTCCTGGTCTGGCTGTTGTTCGCCACCGCCGCCGTAATTGGCAGCAACTACGCAGTCATTCGCCGCATCTGGTGGGCAGTGAACAAGCCCGCGAACAGTTCCGCGGCCGGCGCCGGTCCCGGCTGGAAAGCCCCGCTCAGGGTGGTCGCCGCCACGGTGGCCGGGTTGGTGGTTACCGGGCTGGTGGTCCATCATTTTCACCCGGAAAGGACGTTCTACATCGGCCAGAAGAATTTTTCCCAGGGCGATTATCTTGAAATCACTTCCGTGGAGCGATCCGCGAGCCAGATGGTGGTCAAAGGTTTTTACAACCTGGCCAGTCAGGATCAGGCGCTGCTCGCGCTTTACATCACCACCACCAATTTCGCCAGCACGCCGACCGACCCAAAACAGGAGATGCGGATTTCCAAGGGCCGGGGCGAGTTTGAACTCACGCATCCGCACCTGGTTCCCGGTTTGCCGCATGTCAGCCTGTATCCGGCGAACGGCGGCCATTCGTTCGCCGATCTTTATTTTGGAACCAAAGCCGAAGCCGCCGAAGCAAGCCATCTTGGTCTTGGCAACCGCCAGGCGACGGGCGACGCCGCCCAGCTCACGCAGGAAGGTTGGCAGCGCTTGCAAGCGCACAAGCTGGACGAAGCGGCGGCAAAATTTCAGCAGGTGGTCCAACTCGCGCCCGGCGACGCGAACGCGTGGAACGGACTGGGCTGGGCGCAATTCAATTCCGGCGTCAGCGCAACTGCGGAAACGTCGTTTAAAAAAGCGCTGGCACTGGCGCCCGATCACGCGGCGGCGCTGAACGGGCTGGGCCAGATTTATTTGTCACAGCGAAAATATCCCGAAGCGGAAAAATATTTACTGCAAGCCGCGCCGCAGGCACCGGCGGCGTGGTTCGGACTGACGCGACTTTATTTGCTGGAAGGAAAATTCGAGCCGGCCGAAAAATGGGCGCAGAACTTGGTGGATTCCGGCCAGGCTGACGAAACCGCCAAGAAAATGCTCGCCGCGGCGAAGGCCAGGAAATTGAGCGACGGTTTGCGGATGATGATTGAGCCGCCAGCGGTTCAAACCAACGCAGCAGCTGATTGGATCTGGGAGCCAAACTCGCAAACTTTGGATCGGGTGCCGCCGATTTTCCTGCTCCGGCCATCCACGTTGCCGACGAATTGGGTGCCATTTGATATGTTCGGAAAAGACTCCTATCTCACGCGCGGCCGAACTTTGAAGGAGTTGATCGCCCGCGTCTGGTCGCAAAAAAACTCGGCGCTGAAAATCGTTTATGCCGCCGATCTGCCCGGCGACAAGTTTGATTTCATCGTCACGGCTCAACCGCAGTGGTGGGACGCGTTGGAAACCGAAATCAACCGGCGGTTCAACCTCGTCGAACAAATCGAAAACCGGGCGGATGGCGACGTGGTGCTGATCAAGGCTGCCGAGCTGCTCAATGATGACCAGCAGGCCATGCTCACTTGGACGGAACGGCAATTCCGCGGTCTCTTCGACGCGCGCAGTTTTGACGGCTGGTCGGACGAGGAACGCGCCACGCTGGAACGGAAGCAGCTTGATGCGCTGAAAGGTCCGCAGTCGCAGGAATATTATCAGGCGATCAACACGCTGGCCGCGCTGCATTCCACCAATGCGCTGCCCGCGTTGCGCGCGATTGCATTTGATCATGCGGAGAAGGACAACCGCGACCGCTGGATGGCGACGCGCGCGCTGGGCATCATCGGCGACAAGGAGTCCGTGCCGGCAATGATTCATCTCCTTTACCACCTCAACGCCAACACCCGCTGGTGGGCGCAACTCTCGCTCGTGCGCCTGACCGGAACCAATTTCGGCAAGGACTGGAATGCCTGGGGCAACTGGTGGAACGCTCAAAACGGCCAGCCGCCGTTCCAGCCGGAAATCATCCGTTGGTATGGCGAACAGCCGGCACCGGAAAAGCTCGCGGAAAGTCTTGATCAACGGGACGCCGAATGGCTGGCCAGCATCCATCCGCTCACGGGCGAACAATATGTCCAGCAGCAGCTCAAGCTGGCCAATGCGGGAAATTATTGGTCCAAGTTCAACCTATGGGAGGCTTTTTCCCAAGGCACACACGAGGTGACCACGAACTCCGCGGAAGCCGACAAATGGCTTTCGGAGCTGGTCAAAGGAGCCTATTTGGCGAAATTTGAACCGGTCAACGGATTCATTCCAAGAACCCCGAAGGAAATGTTGGAAGAGTTCAACGGACATTGCCAACTGCGTTCAGGTCAGGGCAGCCTGGGCGGCGCCAGTTTCTTCCGGACCACGAAGCAAGGCGACAAGCTGATTGGCTCCTTTCTCACCGCAACGCCGGACGATTTCAAGTCCGCGATTGAAAAGGATTCCAACTTCAAACTGATTTCAATCGAACCGCTGACGCCGGCGATGTTCTCGACGCACGAGGCTTCCAGCCAGGAGTCGTTCTAGCACGAAAACCAATGAAATTTGCCCGGCCGCAATCTAATTTTTAAAGCCAAACAAAAACTGAATTATGAAAACCAAAACATTGCTCACCACACTCGTCATCGGCGCCGCCTGCCAGTTCGCGCCGCAACCCGGCCGCGCGCAGGACATTGACAACTTCGCGCCGGTCGTCGTCAAAACCGTGCCGGAAGCCGGCAGCAAAGACGTGCCGCCCGGCGAATTCGAGGTAAAAATCACGTTCAGCAAGGAAATGGCCGACCAGTCGTGGAGCTGGGCTACGGCCTGGGAAAATTCCGGGCCGGATTTCATCGGCAAGCCGCACTACGATGCCGACCACAAGACGTGCGTGGTGAAGGTGAAATTGGAGCCGGGCAAAACCTACGGCTGGTGGATCAACAGCCCGAAGTTTCATGGTTTCCAGGACACGCAACATCATCCGGCGATTTCCTATTTGTTCACTTTCAAAACCAAAGATCATTGACCGCCGATTTGACTTCGACTCAAGCCACGCCAGCCTCGACCGCGCCGGGCGACATCTTCGCCACGACGCACTGGACGGTCGTGCTTGCGGCCGGCCGGCGGCACTCGCCGCAATCCGACGGCGCGCTGGAGGAGCTTTGCCGCACCTACTGGTTTCCGCTGTATGCCTACGTCCGCCGGCGCGGGCATCCCAAGGAAGATGCGGAGGATTTGGTGCAGGCGTTTTTTGCGAAGTTGCTGGAGAAAAATTTCCTCGCGAACCTAAACGCGGAAAAAGGAAAGTTCCGCGCCTTCCTGCTGGCCGCACTAAAACACTTTCTTGCCAACGAATGGGACCGGTCGCAAACCCAAAAACGCGGCGGCGGCGAAACGCTGCTCTCGCTGGACTGGCAGACGGCGGACACGCAGTTTCAAGTCGCCGCCACCAACGAGCCAAGTCCCGACCAGGCGTTCGACCGCGAATGGGCGCTGGCGCTGCTCGCGAAAGTCATCGGGCGTTTGCAATCGGAGTGCGAGACGGACGGGCACGGAAAACAATTTGCCGAATTGAAAATCTTTCTCACCGCCGGCAAGGGCGCACAGTCGCACGCGGACGCGGCCAGGATTTTAGGCCTGGAGGAAACCGCCGTGCGCGTGGCGGTCCACCGGCTGCGCAAGCGCTACCGCGTTTTGCTGCGCGCTGAAATTTCGCAGACGCTGGCGGACGAGGCGTTGGTGGACGAGGAAATGCGGGCGTTGTTCGGAGCGTTCAGCACCTGAAGAGTTGCACACTGGGCGGAACCGTTCCATGCTTTGGCTCCATGAAAACCAAAATGATTTTTGCCACGGTGCTCACCGGCTTCATCGCCGTGGGCGCGGCGAACGCGGACGAGCTTTCCGCCCACGGACTTCTACTCGTTGCCAACAAGGGCGACCACACGCTCGGCCTGATCGACCCGGCCGCCGGCAAGATGATTGCCACCGTGCCTGAAGATGGCATGACGGGCCACGAGGTCGTGGCGTCGCCGGACGGCAAGCGCGCGTTCGTGCCCATCTACGGCAATGCGGGCGTGGGCCGGCCGGGCACGGACGGGCAATTGATCCGGGAAATTGATTTGGCGCGGCGCACAGTCGTCGCCACGCTGGATCTCGGCAAAGGCTTGCGGCCGCATTGCGCCGTGATCGGACCGAAGAACGGCCTGCTCTACGTCACCACGGAAATTGAGAATTGTGTCACCGTGATTGATCCGCAGACGTTTCAAGTCATCGGCACCGTGCCCACCGGCCGGCCGGAATCGCACATGCTGGCGATCACGCGCGACGGCCAACGCGGTTACACGGCGAACGTCGCCTCCGGCACGGTGTCCGTGCTGGACTTGGACGCCAAAAAATTGCTGGCCGTGATTTCCGTCTGCAAAACCACGCAGCGCATCTCGCTTTCCGTGGACGACCGCTGGGTTTTCACCTCCGACCAAAACCAGTCGCGGCTGGCGGTGATTGACACGCGGACCAACGGCGTCAGCCAGTGGATTGACCTGCCCGGCACCGGCTACGGCAGCGCGCCGACGCCGGACGGGCGCTGGCTGGTCATCGCCATCCCGCGCGCCAATCAGGTGGCGGTCATTGACCTCGCCACGATGAAAGTTGCGCACACGCTGGACGTGCCGCGCACGCCGCAGGAAGTTTTGGTGCGACCGGACGGCGCGGAAGCCTATGTCTCCTGCGACGCCAGCAAACAGATCGCGGTGATGGACACGAAAACCTGGATGGTGAAAAAGTTGATTGACGCGGGACCGGGCGCGGATGGCCTCGCCTGGGCCTCTGGAAAATAAATTGTTCCGCCGTTGGAAATCGCCGAGGCCGTTTCAGCGCCGGTTCAAATTTTGGTCTTGATGCCGCACGCCCGCGCAATGCACCAACCGCTCAACGCTTCGTAAATGGCAAACAGCCCCGCCACGACGAAGATCAAGCCGAGCCACAGCACATAATCCACCACGACGATGCCGGCGATGAGGCACAACGTCCCGGTGACGCCGCGCGCGATGCGGCCCGTGCGTTTGAGGTTGGGGCGGAAGAAGTGGCTCACGGCGGAAATCTACCACAGACTTTTTCCGTGGCAAGCCGGCGAAGTTGCGGCAGATTGACACATGGATTTTACCAACTCCAGCTATGTGTGGGCGTCGGTGATTTGGAGCGGCATCGGCGGCGGCTATTTGATATATGGCTGGCGGCAGAAAGAATCGGTTCCACTCATCGGCGGCGTCGTGATGACGCTGGCGTGTTTTCTGCCGGCGCTGCCGATGACGCTGATCTCGCTCGCGGCAATGGTGGCGGTCTATGTTTTGATGAAACAGGGTTACTGAGCAGCTCGACAAATAAAAACCCGGAAGCAAGTCGCTTCCGGGTTTTGAATTTTGATGGTAGGGCGGCGCTGCTGCACCGCCCGGCTGACCGGCAGGTCAGCCCTACCGGCTTACTTGCTCTTCTTGAGCGCGGTCAAGCCGGCATACACGGCATTCTTGCCGAGCAACTGTTCGATGCGCAGGAGCTGATTGTATTTCGCCAGACGGTCCGAGCGGCTCAACGAGCCGGTCTTGATCTGGCCGCAGTTCGTGGCCACCGCGATGTCGGCGATGGTCGCGTCTTCGGTTTCACCGGAGCGGTGCGAGAGGACGGCGGTGTAGCCGTGGAATTGCGCGAGCTGCACGGCGTCGAGCGTTTCGGTGAGCGAACCGATCTGGTTCACTTTCACGAGAATCGAATTGGCGGTGCCGGTATCAATGCCTTTTTGCAGGAACTTGACATTGGTGACGAACAGATCGTCGCCGACCAGTTGAATCTTGTCGCCGAGTTTCTCCGTCAGCTTTTTCCAAGTGGCCCAGTCGCTCTCGCCGCAGCCGTCTTCGATGCTGACGATGGGATATTTGGCCACGAGGCCGGCCCAGAGATCCACCAGTTGATCGCCGGTGAGTTTTTCGCCGGTGCTCTTCTTCAACGTGTAGGTGCTGTTGCCGGTGTAAAACTCGGAAGCGGCGGGATCGAGCGCGATGAAAATATCCTTGCCGGCCTTGTAGCCCGCATTTTTGATGGCGAGCATGATGCAATCAAGCGCTTCCTCGGCGCTCTTGAGTTTTGGCGCAAAGCCGCCTTCGTCGCCGACGGCGGTGCTCAAGCCTTTTTGCTTCAGCACGCCTTTGAGCGCGTGAAACGTCTCGGTGATCGCGCGCAAACCTTCGCTGAACGTCGGCAGGCCGTGCGGTTGGATCATGAATTCCTGGAAATCAATCGGCGCATCGGAGTGCGCGCCGCCGTTGATGACGTTGGCCATCGGCACGGGCAACACTTTGGCGTTGGGTCCGCCGAGATATTTGAACAGCGGCTGGCCGAGGGCGGCGGCGGCGGCCTTGGCGTTCGCGAGCGAGACGGCGAGAATGGCGTTCGCGCCGAGCTTGGATTTGGTTTCCGTGCCGTCGAGCTTGAGCATCGTGGCGTCCACGGTGAGCTGGTCGAGGGCGTCGGTGCCAATGAGCGCCGGCAGGATTTTGTCGGTGACATTGGCGACGGCTTTCTGCACGCCTTTGCCGCCGAAGCGCTTTTTGTCGCCGTCGCGGAGTTCGATGGCTTCGTGTTCGCCGGTGCTGGCACCGCTGGGGACCGCCGCGCGGCCGGCGGCACCGCATTCGAGCGTCACGTCAACTTCCACGGTGGGATTACCGCGCGAGTCGAGAACTTCGCGCGCCTCAATGTTTTGAATATTTGTCATAGTTAAATGTTTTGGTGAACCGCAATTTCAAAAGGGAAATCATAGATTCCAAACGCCGCGAGTCAAGAAAGGCATTGCCAATCCGGCAGTTTTAACCGGAAGTGAAGATGAAGATTAACGGAAACCATCCGCAGCTGCGGAACCAAAAAAGAATCGGCGCACTGCTGCGCCGGTTTGAAGAAAAGAAAAAACGCGGGTGGATTTGCAGGCCGGAATAAGGCATCTTGCCCGCAACAACAACATTCGAGCAAAAATATGTCGCAAGCCATCATGGACCCGGAAAAAGTGCGGCGGTTCGCGGAAGAACTGCAGCGTTTCAACAGCGAGATCGAGAACCGCATGGTGCTGCTGCACGCGCGGTTCGCAGCACTGGGCGACACGTGGTCAGACCAGGAGCATGAGAAATTTTCCGAGGAGTTCAAGCAGGCGCTGAAGGCGCTGAAAAAATTCACCGAGCTGTCCAAGGAGCACACGCCGTTTCTGCTCCGCAAAGCCCAGCGCATCGAGGAATATCTCAACCAGCGATAATTATAATGCCAGTTTCCACCCGCCAGGTTTTCGTAGCAGGTTACAAGTTGCCGGTTGCAGGTTGGAATAACCTGCAACCGGCAACCTGGAACTTGTAACCATTGCGTATGTCCGGCCAAGCCCAGATCACTTCCGTTGAAGCCATCGAATCCTTTCGGGCGGATCTCGTCGTGTATCTGGCGCAGATGAAGCCGGTGCTGGACGAAATCACCAGCGAGGTGCTGCACACGCGGTCGTGGCTGCAGGATGACCGGCGGCGGCATTGGCAGCAGGAGCTGCGCCTGCGCGGCCGGCGGCTGGAGGAAGCCAAACAGGAATTGTTCAACGCCTCGATTTCGAGCACGAACGACTCCAAAAGTTTTCAGCAAATGGCCGTGCAGCGCGCGCAGCGCGACTTCCGCGCGGTGGAGGACAAGCTGGTCATCATTAAAAAATGGGAGCGCGAACTGGACGACCGGAGCGCGCCGCTGGTGAAACAGATGGAACAACTGCACGGTTTTCTCGGCGTTGAAATGGCCAAGTCGGTCGCCTATCTTGAGCAAGTGCTCAAGGCGCTGGATGCCTACCAAACTGTCGCGCCGCCGCGCGCCGAAAAAACCGGGGAATCAACATGAATTTAAGCGGAAACAAAGGCCGGCTCGTCGGCCTGACGCGGGATCTTTCGCTCCGCTGGTCGGAGACGAAAGACCACTGGCGCGACGCGAAGAGCGAGGAGTTCGAGCGCCGTTTCATGGTGGAACTTTCGGCCAGCGTGAATCGCACCGTGACCATTTTGGACAAGCTGGAGGAACTGTTGAAAAAAGTGAGGAGCGACTGTGAATAGCCTGCCCGGCGTCAACGAAACGCTCGCGCTGCTGGACGCGTTGAAAAAAAACGTGCGCGATTTCGTCGCGCGCGAGGAAAAATTGGAGAGCAATCTCCGCGTCCAGACCGCCGCCGAACTGCGGGATTTTTCCAGCCAGAATCAGGCGCAGGAATCGGCCGCCATGGCCATCGAAATGAACGCGGCCATGGCGCTGAAAAATGAAAAGGACCAAAGCCAGTTGCATTTTGAGCGGCGCAAGGCCTGGATCAACTCCGCCCACGCCGCCGTCAGCCGCTGCGTGCTGGACAAAATCGGCGAGCAGGACACGCAATGGAAAGAACGCACGCAGTTGGGCGTGCAGTCGGCGGAGGTCCGCCGCGACGAGGCGCTGGCCAACGCCACCGCGACGTTTGAAATTTTTCAGCAGCATTTGAGCGATGCCGGTCACGAATGGAATCAACTCGCCGCAGCGGCGGGCAGCGCGTTCGGCGGCTATCTCGGCTTTAAGCGGCGGCTGGCTCACGACCGGCCCTGGCCGGAGCCGAATCTGGCCCCGGACGAAAACGCGCTCTTTGCCGAACTGCAAAAAACTCACGCAAAAATTTCCGGCGACCTGCAGCGCTTTGGCAAATTGCCGCTGCCGAAAATTTTCAAATTTCTGCCGCTCTGGCTGCTCGTTGCCGGCTTGCTGGCCGTGGCCGTGGCCGATCCGCTGCTGGCGCATTTTGGCAAGCACCTGGTTTCCGATGTCGAAGCCGGCGCGGCGCTCGCGGCCTTGGTGCTGGTCGTGGTGTTTTATTTTATCGGCGGTCGCGCGGCGGCACCATTGGCGACGGCTATCGCCGGCGATCTCGCCAAGGCGCGGCGGCTGTTCGATGTTTGCCTGGAAAAATCCGCCGCGCATCTGCAGGCGGAGCAGGAACGAATCAAGGCTGAATTCGAGGAAGCCAAGCGGACGATCAATCAGGAATGGCGGCAGGCCGTCCGCGGCATCAGCAACCAGCGCGGCGAACAGCCGGCGGTCATTGCCGAAAAAGCCGCCCGCATCGCACAAAAAAACGAACGCCGGCACCAGACGAAATGGGACCGGATCCAGCAGCGTCATGCCGTCGCGCTCGCGCAATTGAAAGCGACCGACCGCGAGCAGGTGCGGGAGATCACCGAGGCGCATAAAACCAAAATGGCGCAAATCGAAGCCGAGCATCAGCGCCGCTGGCAGGAGCTGGCGACGGCGTGGAAAAATTGCCTGCAGCCGCTGTGCGAACAGTTGCGCGACATCAACGACGCCGCCGAAAAACTTTGTCCCGCGTGGGACGCGCCGCAATGGAAAAACTGGACGCCGCCGACGGCCTTTATAAATGCCGTGCAATTCGCGCGGCTGGAAGCCGGCGTGGAAAAATTTGTCGGCGCGCTGCCGAAAGATCCGCGCCTGAAATGGTTTGGCCCGGCGACGCTTTCCGCGCCGCTCGCGCTGGTCTGCCCGGCGCAAGGTTCCATTTTGTTTGAATCAGGCAAGACGGGCGGCGACGAGGCGTTCGGCGCGATCAACAACATCATTTTCCGCCTGCTCTCCACCACGCCGCCGGGAAAATTGAGCTTCACGATTTTTGATCCGGTTGGTCTCGGCCAAAATTTTGCCGCGCTCACGCACCTGACCGATTACGACGAAAGCAGCATCAACAGCCGCATCTGGACGCAGTCGGCGCAGTTCGAGGAAAAGCTCGCGGAACTGAACGAGCACATGGAAAAAATCATCCAGATGTATCTGCGCAACGAATACGCGACCATCGCGGAATACAACGCGCAGGCCGGCAGCGTGGCGGAAAAATATCATTTCCTCGTCATCGCGTCGTTCCCGGTGAATTTCAGCGAAACGGCGGCGAAGCGGCTGCGCAACATCGCCGCCAACGGCGCGCGCTGCGGCGTTTTTACGCTCATCCACTGGGATCAGCGCAGCCCGCTGCCGCAGGAATTTGTGCCGGACGAGCTGCGCAAAAACAGCGTGTGCCTCGTCCGCACCGACAACGGTTTTGAACTGGCCGACTGGCGGGCGCCGGGCGTGCGGCTGATTTTTGACGCGCCGCCGCCGCCGGAATTCGCCACGGATTTTCTGCACGACATCGGCGAGCGCAGCAAAAATTCCAACCGCGTCGAAGTGCCGTTCGAGCAGGTCGCGCCGGCAGAAGCGGATATTTGGACGGAGGAAACCACCGAGGTGTTGCGCGTGCCCATCGGCCGTTCCGGCGCGACGAAACT
>CAJAQO010000147.1 GCA_903944085.1 uncultured Verrucomicrobia subdivision 3 bacterium | reverse complement strand
GTCAGCGCGCGGGTGAGTTCGATCTGAAAATTTTCCTTCGTCCACGCCTCGTCGTGAATAGCCTGCACCTTGGCGAGCGCGGCGCGGAAATCGCCCAGCGTCTTGACCATCTGCTCGGCGTCGCGGCGCGCGGCAAACTCGGCTTCTTCGAGCAGGCCGAGGCCACGCGTGAGCTGCTGGATGATTTCCTGGCGGCCGGTGGTGAATTCATTCTGGCGGCGGCGGAGTTCTTCCAGGCCGGCGCGCTCGCGTTCCAGCTCTTCCTGCGCGCGTTTCAACTCGACGAGTTTCTGCTGCGCCTCGACGACCTTGCGGTCCGTGTCATCGCGCGACGGCGCGGTCATCGGCGTCTTTTGCGCCGTGAAATCGGTGTCAATAAATTCGGTGGAGTCGTATTCGCCAGCCATAAAACGACTTTAGACCCGCGCCGCGAAACTGTAAAGCGGGTTTGCGCTTGCCAACCCGCCGGCGATGGCGGAAATATGAAACATGATTGAATTGATCCAGTTTCCGTTCAGCCCGTTCTGTCTCCCGACGCGGCGCATCCTCGAGTTTTCCGGCGTGAAATTCAAGCTCATCAACGTCCCGCCGCAGGATCGTTCGCTCGTCTGGAAGCTGACCCGGCAAAAATATTACGGCGTGCCGGTCATCCGCGACGGCAGCCGCGTCATTTTTGACGACACCGATGACCAGCAAATTGTCGCCAAATATCTGGATCAGACATTGAAACTGGGCCTGTTTCCCGCCGGGCGCGAAGGCGTGCAATCCATTCTCTGGCGCTGCATCGAAAATGAAATCGAAGGCGCGACCTTCCGGCTGAATGACATTTATTACCAGGAAAATCTGCCGGCGGCGCAACAGCTTCAGTATCTGCGTTTCAAGGAACGCAAATTCGGGCGCGGCTGCATTGCGCAATGGCACCAGGACCAAAAAGTCTGGCTGAAAAAACTGGAAGCGGCGCTCGTGCCGTTCGAGCAGATGCTCGCGCATTCGGAATTTCTTTTGGATGAACGCCCGCTGTTTGTGGACTTCGACTTGTTCGGCATGTTGGAAAATTTTCTTTTCTCCGGCCATTACGAGCTGCCGAAATCCCAGCCGAATCTGCGCGAATGGCATCGGTGCATGAAGACCATCCGCCTCGCGCGTTGAAAAGGACATTCGACGAACCCGCCGCGTCATGGCAGGCTGTTCGTTGAGAAATGGCTTCGACCAGCACAACTGAACTGCACGTCGGCGGGATGACCTGCAACAACTGCGCCCGCAAAGTCACCGAGGCGGCGCAGAAAATTCCCGGTGTCAGCAGCGTCAGCGTCAGCGTGCCAACCGCGCGGGCAAGCGTCCGCTGGAATTCCGGCGCCGGCCAAAACGTCGCCGCGATTCTCACTGCGATTTCCAACGCCGGTTTCGCGGCGAAGGAAATTACCGCCGACCAGGCCGGCGGCGAATCCAAACCAAACCGCTGGCAGTGGAATTTGATCGTCGGCCTCGGCGTGACCGGCGCGCTGATGTTTGGCGAATGGATTTTCCACCTGGCCATGACGCCGTGGTTTCAGTGGCTCGCCTTCGCGCTGGCGGGCGTCGTCCAGATTTTTTGCGGCGCGCAATTTTATCGCGGCGCGTGGCGTCAGATCAAAGT
>CAJAQO010000146.1 GCA_903944085.1 uncultured Verrucomicrobia subdivision 3 bacterium | reverse complement strand
GCTTCCGGCGTCCTTTCAGGACGCGGCGCTTACGGCCGCAATACCGGGGGCGGCGACCGCCCAGGCGGTCTTGCCCTCGGCTAATTTCCGCCGTCCCGGCGGGACCGCCCAAGCCGCCTCCAAAACCCGAAGCTTCAATTCCACCGAAAACAGCGGGGAACCTCGGAATTGGGCTTTTCAGGCTCATCCTCAGGCTCATCCTCATCGTCAGTTTTGGCTGGTTTTTGAGAATGAGGAGGAGGATGACGACGAGCCTGAGGATGAGCATGATTCAATCCCGTGTGAATTTTCAGACCGGCGCTTACGCCGTCGCCGGCCAATAAATCGTCAACTTCCTTCGGCTTGCATAAATCAGCGACGCGGTTGCCAGACATGACCAGTCTGTCTGCCGGCACGCAATGGCTGTCTGCGGACCAACCAACTATGACGCCAGACAAATAAATAGTGCCTGGCGACTTTATTGGTGTGCTTGCCGACGGCAAGGCTTTGCTTCCAGACAACGCGATTTTGTCTGGAAGCACACGGATGCGGTCTGGAGCTGTCGTCCCATCGTCGGCTGACAAATATATCCTGTCGGCAGGAAAATAATGCCTGTCGCCAGGCAAACCCTGGCAATGGATGATAAAAAACAAGGGTTTTCAGCGTTTATTGAGGTTGGCATTGCTGATGCTTTCCCATTGGCATGATGATTCTCTCATGTTTTGACCTGGTTGGCCGGATAAGTGGATTCCGACTCCCAATTTCAATTGATTAACATGAAGGACACGACCAACCTGCGGGTTTCGCACCGTTACGCCCGGCTGAAGGATACGAGCTTGAGCATATTTGGCTCGAGCGTGATCCACGCCATGACCAACAATCCTGCGTTTTCCAATCCACTGGTGCCGCTGGCCACGTTGTCCGCGCTCCAGACGGACTACGCGCAGAAACTGGCGGCAAATTTGACCGGCGGGACCGTCGCCACGGCGGCCAAGAACCAGGCGCGGGCGGCGCTCACGGACGGATTGCGCCGGCAAGGCATTTATGTGCAGGGCGTGGCGAATGAACTGACCACACTGCTCTCCTCCGGCTTCGCGTCGGTGAACCAGAACCGCTCCCAAACCGCACTGGCCAAGCCTGGGATTCGGAAAATCCTGAACGAAGGCACCGAAAAACTGACCCTGCGCGTGACGCCCATCGCGAATGCGCGCAATTATCAAGTCCAGATTCAGGTGGGCGGGGGCGCATGGCAGGAGGCCGGTATTTTTCCCCAGGCCCGGCGGATCGGGCTGGCCAACCTCACGCCTGGCACGGTGTATAATATCCGCGTCCGCGCCTTGGGCGGCAGCACGGGCTACAGCGAGTGGAGCAATGTCACCAGCCGGATGTCATTGTAACGTGTTTGCCGCCGGCACCGTGAAGTGGTCGCGATGACTAGGCGCTAACTTTATGGCTGATAGGGGAAATTTATTTGAGAATCCTCACGTCGCCACCTACGGAATTTTCTCCGCGTCTTTGCGTCT
>CAJAQO010000145.1 GCA_903944085.1 uncultured Verrucomicrobia subdivision 3 bacterium | reverse complement strand
GGTCACACTACCCGTGCCGGTCGGGGCGATGTATAAGGTTACGGGCGGAACAACGCCCACGCCTGCATTGTAGAGTGCCGTTAGCTGGCTGCTGGAGAGTGCGGACAGATAAACGCTGACATCGGCAATACTGCCAGGGAAGGTCCGCCCACCGGTGCCGCTAGATGCATCATCTCCAATATGCCAGGCAACACCAAACTCCTCGGCGTCATGAGGGATTGCGTTGACAGCGGATTGGACACCGTTGTTATCAATTAAGTAAACCGTCCCCGAAGTTGGAGTGATGACCAGTGCAACGAACTGCCATTTATTAGGTGTCGGGAATATGCCAGAGTTCCAGTCCCATGTGCTGGCATTATTCTGGTTCCAAGTGTAACCCAGAGCGCCCTGCCCGGCGTCATTTACATAATTGTTGTTAATGTTAATGCCTTCGCCGGCACCACCCCGGTCAAAGAGCAGTCCATTGGCAGCCCCACTAGCCGCGCTTGGATTAATCCACATGGCATAGGTTAGGTTGGTCGCCGTCAAGTTGCCAGCCGAAGCGGTCACGTAGGAATTGGCCGTGTTGGCAACCGTTCCCAGCGCTGAATTAATCCCGGGGAAACCAGTAAATGCCGGGGATTCCGGCCCCACGATGCCATTAAAGCCATTTTGCGCCGCCGTTTGATAGGTTCCCAGCGGTCCGCCCACGTAATCATTGGCTACCACGCCGCCGACAGACGGGTCGTTGGTTTCGTTGAGCTTCCAGAAAGCATACGGTTTACTGGCCACAATCGCGGCTTCATAGGAACCCGGCACCGGAGTGACCACGGTAAGGATGGCGTTGCTGCTGACAGTGACGCCCACATAATTGCTGAGTATCAAAGTATAAGTGCCCGCGTTGAGCGACGTCACGTTGCTGATGGTCAAACTTGGGGTCTGCGAGCCGGAGATCTGGCCTCCGTCACTCAGATTAGTGGCGCCAAACTTCCATTGGCAGGTGATCGGAGCTGAACCGTTGATGCCGGTGGCGGCAAGTTTTACAGTGTTGCCCGCATAAATTCCGACCGACTGGGGTTGTCCGGTAATGGAAGGAGCAATCGGTGACAGGCCCGCGCCCTTGCTGAACAGCGCCAGAAGCTGGCCGCTGCTAAAGGCCGAGTTAAACACCGCGACTTCATCAATGTCGCCGTTAAAAGCGCGGGTCGCCAGATTGAAAGCATCGGTGCCGATCGTGTTGGTTCCGCCGCTGAAAGCTTCGGGGCCGTGCGCAATGGGATTGACCGCCGAATAGAGGTCGGGCTGCCCGGTAACGGAATCAATGTAGTAAAGATAAATTGCCGCCTGATTGGACTGGACCACCAGCGCCACAAACGACCACTGGCCGATTGGTGGATAAAGCCCTGAATGGAAGTTATAGGTTGCCGCTGCATTGGTATTCCAAGTGTAACCCAACTCGGCCACGCTCGAACCATTGATGGTCGAGCCGAAGCACAAACCGGCGGCGTCGTTGCCATTGCGGTCAAAGAGCAATCCAGCGGAGGCGGCGACCGCGCCGACGGGATTGATCCACATCGTAATGGTCACAGCGTTGGTATTGAGATTCATCGGCGGAATCGTGACCCCTGGAGCGGCGGTGCCGACCTGGGGGAATAACGCGCTGTTGTTCGTTTCAAACCCGGGGAATGCGGGCGATTGCGGACCCGCAATGCCATTGAATGCATTTTGAGCTTCCAGGCCATAAATGCCGTCGAGGTTATGGCCGCTTGAGTCATAAGTCGGCAAAACGCCGATGGAAGGATCATTGGTTTCATTCAACCGCCAATAGGCAACCGGGCTTTCCGACATAACCATGGCACCATAGGTGCCGGCGGCCGGTGGAGCCGGGTCCGCCAGCACGGCCAGACCGCTGGAGCTGCTCGGCGTGGTGCCCTGCGAGCTATGCGCCGTCACGCTATAGATTCCCGCGTCTGAAAGCTGGAGATTAGCGAGCACCAAGGTGTTGCTGCCGGCGCTGGGATTGCTGACTGTCGAGATCGGCGTCGGCCCGCTGCCCTTGTCAACCGACCATTGGTAAGTAATGGGCAGAGTCCCGACGAAGGTGGCCGCAAAAGTCAAGGTCTGACCCACATAGCCTTCGTTCGTTGTGGCGGGCACAATGTCCGTCACGATCTGGGGCGCGCTGGCACCGATGAAGTTCAAGACCACTGGCGCGCTGGTGGAAAGACCAAATTGGTTCGTGACGATCACCGCATATTGATAAGCGCCCGAAAAACCAGTGGAGTCCACCAGCAGGTTGGTGCCGGTGCCGCCGCTGACCGGCACCAAGGCGCCGCCCGTGCCGTTGTCCGTCAGCCATTGGTAGGCCAGCGGTTGCGCGCCGGCAGCCACTTCATGCAGCGTGACCGGTGTGGCGGCGTAAATGGGATTTACAAAGGGCGTGTAGGTGGGCACGTTGGCAGCAGGTTTCTGGGAAATGATCAGGCCAAGGGCGAAGGTCGCGTCCGAGTTGCCGCTGGGGCCATAAGATACCGGGCCGCCGTTCGTGCTCGTGTTCGCAATGTTCATGATTTGACCGCCAGCGTATGGGTTGCCGCCTTGCGTCCCCATGTGTTCCCAACCGGTTGACGACGTGGGGCCGTCATTCGCGCGGCCAAAAGTATAACCATAAACACTGTTGGGAGACAAGGCTACGCCCAACCCTTGCCACTGCAGCCAGTCATTCTCGACACCACCTCCGTAGGCCTGGTATTTGGCAATCAAGGTGGCCGTTGTGCCATCGGCGGAGATTGAGTAGAAAAACAGGTCGTAAGGCTGCCAGTTGCCAAAGCTGTTGCCATTACCGGCACTTTTCCAAGCCATGGTCTGCAATAGATATCCGTTCGGATTGGATCCGGTGGTAAAGGACTGCCCGCTCCAGATGTTATGGCCCGCGCCGTTGTCGGTGTAGTAATTGACGCCATCATCGTTTTGCGACGTATTCAACAATTGGGCAATGTCATTCGGTCCCACTGCCGGCGGGTTCGTGCCGATGTCCATCATCGCAACCGGCGCAATGACGATCGGGAGGGTGGAGCTGGCGACCGAGCCAAGCGAATTGGACGCCACAAAATCATACTGATAGGTGCCCACGGCCCAACCCGTGGTGTTCACCACCAGATTCGTGCCGATCGCGCCGGGAATATTCGTCAATGTTCCGCCCGATCCGCCGTCGGTCTGCCACTGGAATACCATCGGCTTCGCGCCGGCGGCCGTGGCGGCCAAGGTCACGTTGGCGCCGGCCACAATGCCACCGTTGCCGTAAGCCGGAGACTCGCCCGGCGGATTGGGGATTGGCGCGGACGGCAGGCTCAGGCCAATGTCAAAGGTCGCGTCATAGTTGTGGGTGCTGCTAAAGGTTATTGACCCGCCGCCAGTCGGCACCAGACACACTTGCCCCCCCGCGTAAAGATTGCCGCCCACATTAGACAGATTCTCCCAGCCGGTAGTTACCCGATGCAAAGTGTAAGCGTATTGAGTATTCGGTTGAAGCGTCACCCCCATACCGGTCCACTGCAGCCAGTCGGTTTCAGTGAAGGTGAAGTTATTGGTGGAGGTAAAGGAGGTCAGCAAGGTGGCAGTGCTGCCGGACACCGAATAAATGTAAAGAATGTAGGCTTGACCGCCACCGGGAAGGTTTCCGCCGTTACCGGCCGTCTTGATGGCCAACGAGGTCATCACATAGCCTTGGGGATTGGAGCCGGTGGTGAACGTCTGTCCCGGCGGAGTGCCGTTGTCAAAGTAGTAGTTCATGCCATCCGGACTGTTGGCTCCGGATGCGGGCGTCAGTTGGGAGATGTCATTGGCACCGGGCGTCGGGGCGGTGGCTCCGATGTCCGTCAAGACCACTTGGGCGTGGCCGAAGTTCGCCAGCAGCAGGGTGGCCGCCGCCGCCAGAGCTATGGTTTTATGCATCATGATTTTTTTCATAGATTTGTGACTGAATGTTGGTTTTTTTTGTGGGAGTAAATTCTGCAATAGCTGCATTTTCTCATAATGGAACGAATAGTTTTGGGTGCGGCTAAGTTTTAGCAAAGCTCGCGATATTTGTCCAGCAGCCTTTTCGTAAATTCTTGGAAAACAGGTGGCACTCATGAAACGCCATGGAAACACCAACATGGCCGATGAAAAGCGACTCCGGGAGTTGGAACGCGAGATATTTGACGGGCAGAATGCCCATGGAGGAAAGCCTTTCTTGCCCGGTCAACTCAACAAAGCACAAAAGTCATTTTTCGACCAACTTCTGGCTGCCAACCGAACGGAATGCCCATTATTGAGCCTCGCATGCCGGCACGGCGGTCAAAATACTTTTGTGAAACGCCTCGGACGAGGGATTGCTGACCGCGTGCCCCAGACTCTTGAGGGTGAAGCGCACGGTGTTGATGAGGTTCACGCGCGTGCGCACCAGGCTGTCGCGGAGCTTGAGGCCCAGCAGATCGTGCTGGGCCTGGGCCGAGCCGTGTTGCAGCGGATGCAGCAACGCCACGTCCGCCCGGGCGAGGCGGGCGAGCATCACGGCATCCCGGCGGTCGCACTTGCGCTCGTGGCGGGAGATGGCGTGGAGCTTGCGGGGATTGGCCACGATGACCGTGGCCCCGAGGCCGGTGAGGTAACGGCTGATCCACGGGCTGTGCGTCCCGGCTTCCAGCGCCACGGTGGCCGCGGGATAGTGCGTGAGCAGCAGCGCGAGGGCCACACGGTCATTGACCAGCGGTCCTTCGTGGAGCATCTGGCCGGTGGCATCCAGGACGCAAACGTAATGGCTGCGATCACCCAGATCGAGGCCGAGGGTAAAGCCGCCGGCAGGCACCGGGGCGGTGGGAGTAGGAACGACGGCGGGAGTTAGGCTTTTGGTAGTTTTAGTTTTCATAGGCAGAATAGAGTAACCCAGTTACTGACACCGGGCCTCTGCCTTCTCATTCTATCTGGTTAGGCGGCGTCATCTTGACATCTTCAGTCTATTATCCAAAACATCGTAGGTGAAATCGTCACTCTTCGATCTGTAATAAACTACTCGATTGCCATCAAAGAAACTCACAAACTGCATGCTGGATTCCTTTGTCGGCATGGCTCGCTGATAGAGTATCTCGTGCGGAGTAAACACGGTGATAACCAATCCGTTTGTGTATATGCTGGGTTGGCCGAACCAGCCTTGCACCCTCACCCAACGGTTGGTCGCCTGCACGGGTGCAAACAACTGCCACTGGCTGTTGTCTTCCGCATTGAGGAAACTCAACGACCTCTGCCTGACGTGTCGGTCTGAAAAATAATAGTGAGTCTTGTCGTGATTGCCATCACCCAAAACCTCTGTCCCACATGGCGCCGCCCCGACCCAATAAGCACCTGAATGCATTACAGTAATCACCTCGTTAGTAGCTTTGCTTTGGTCCACCCTTGAATAAACCGCAGAAATCTCAGAATAGCTTTTACGCCACATTGGAAAAATGCACCCAGACAAAAGAAATACACCAAGAAAAGCACAACCGAATACTTGTATGGCTTTACTGGTTCTCATATTTAGCCGCCTAACGAAAAAAGCTGAACCACCGCCGACTCGCGACGTGAGCCGCGACAGCGGAACGGCCAGCGCCAACGGCGGTTAGATGCCATGATGGGTTGAACGCGGCACAATTCAGTGCCACGCTACGAACGTAGTTCAAACAATAAATCATCACATCTATGAAAGAATACATTCTTAAACCCACCATGACACGCCCAACCGTAACGCTGACGCCGACCGCTGACAAGCCCGCAGTGGTCAAGATTATTCCGCCGCGCCAACCGTTGCCCACGGCCACCATTGATCCCGCCAAGCCCATGCTCAAGCTTGGCCTGGACGCGCATCTCGAATTTATCATGGCCGTGGCCCAGAAAGACCACGCCAATCCGCACGCCCCCCGCAAGTTCACCCGCGCACAACTCCTCGCCCAAGTGAAAAAGTGGGTCGCCGAAGGATTCCAGGTCTTCGGTGTGCAAGAGAGCTGCGGCTTCGGCTTTGTGCTCCATCGCGAATTGCTGGCGGCGGGTGCCCAAAGTTTTCTCATCACGCCCAT
>CAJAQO010000144.1 GCA_903944085.1 uncultured Verrucomicrobia subdivision 3 bacterium | reverse complement strand
CCGGCATGCTCAAGGCCAAGCTGCCCGGCGGCGAATGGCAGAGCTACGGCCCGGGCAAGTTCTTCATCGTCCCCCAAGGCGTGAAGTTCGAAGTCGAAGCCGTCGGCGACGTGGCTTATCTCTGCTACTACAAACGCTGAGGCAAAAGCGATTTCATCACGCCTCCGGATGAAGGGATTTTCCTCCGGCGGTTTTTATTTTGCCGGCTTGAACCAGTCCTTCCGCCACGGTGGCCGTCCGCCCGGATAAAAACAGTTGAAAATAATTTGTCCACTTTCGCTTTCGGCGGAGATAATCAGTAGATGCCCGATGCGAACGACATGGACCTGGTGCGCGAGTTTGCCCGCAACCATTCCGAGGCGGCCTTCACCGAACTGGTGCGGCGGCACGTCAACCTCGTCTATTCCATCGCCCGCCGCTGCACCGGCAGCGACGGCGACGCGGAGGACGTGACCCAGGCCGTCTTTGTCATTCTCGCCCGCAAGGCCGCCGGCCTGCGCGCCCGCACCGTGCTCACCGGCTGGCTGGCGGAAACCACCCGCTACACCGCCGCCTGCGTGCTGCGCGGCCATGCCCGCCGCCACGCCCGCGAACAGGAGGCTTATATGCAATCCACTTTGACCGACGCCGACACCGCCGACGCCTGGACGCGGCTGGCCCCGCATCTGGAAGCCGGCATGGCGCAACTGGGCGAACGCGACCGCACGCTGCTGACGCTGCGGTTTTACGAAAACAAAACCGGACCGGAAGCGGCGGCGCTGCTGGGCCTGCGCGAAGCCGCCGTCCACAAACGCACCGCCCGCGCGCTGGAAAAACTGCGGAAATTTTTCACCCGGCGGGGAATTGAACTGTCCGCCGCCACCATTGCCGGAGCTGTCGCGGCAAATTCTGTGCAGGCCGCGCCGGCGGGACTGGCCGCCGCGATTACTGCCGCCGCTCTTTCGGGAACCGCTATCACCACCACGGCCTTCATTGCCGCAACCAAAGCCATTGCCATGACCACTATTCAAAAAACTCTGATAACCGCCGCGCTCATTGCCAGCGTGGGCGCGGGGATTTACGAAGCCAAGGAAATTGCCGCCGCCCGCGCCGAAGTGCGGACACTTCAGCAACAGCAAGCGCCGCTGGCCGAACAAATCCAGCAGTTGCAAACGGAGCGGGACAAAGCCACGAACCGGCTCGCTGGTTTGCTGGCGGAAAATTTCCGGTTGAAATCAAACCCAAATCAAAACGAGCTTTTGAAATTGCGCGGCGAAGTGACGCAGTTAAGAACAGCCAAAACTCAACGAGAAAACAATCCTACAGATGCGGCGGTAAAAGCATTGATGGATAAAGAAAATCAAATCAAAGAATATGTAGAGCAACATCCAAACGAAAAAATTCCCGAGTTTCAATTTCTCGGTGATCAAAGTTGGTTGACCATTGCTGAAGCCAAATTTGAAACAACGAACGATTACCAGAACGCGATGCGATTTTTGAGATTTCAAGCCGAAGACGGATTTGGAGCTCTCGTGGCAAATGCCTTGATGAAGTATTCCGATGCAAATAACCAACAATTTCCCAGCGACCTTTCGCAGTTACAACCATATCTCGACCCTGCTGCTGAAGATATGCTCACGCAACTTTATGCAATAGCTCCGGCAAGCATTGTAAAGGACGCTCCGCCGAAATTCGTTAATGGAGTTAGAATGTCTGACGCTAATCCGATGATAGGTAATTGGATAATCACCCGGAAAATTCCAGCAGACCCAAATTCTCCGTCGCGGTTCGCAATTTACACTGGCGGCACAACTTATTGGCAGTCATCATCTGGTAGTGACAATCAATGATGGTAGGCAATTAAATCATCCCTTTCGCCGCGATGTCGCGGCGGGCTGGCTGCGCATTGTTCATCCGCACGACCGCGCGGACATGCAGCGTTATTTGCAGGAAGAAGTGTTGCAACGCCAGCAGCCGTTTGACCGGAACTACCGGATCGTCCGGCTGAAAGACCAGCAGGAGCGCTGGGTTCACGGCCTCGGCAAACTGACGTTGGACGAGCACGGGCGGGTCGTGCAAATGGTGGGCGTCATTCAAGACATCACCGAACGGAAGCGGGCCGAGGCGCAAATGAGTTTGCAGTTCAGCGCGCTGACGGCGGCGGCCAACGGCATTGTTATTACTGACCACCGGGGCAAGATCGAATGGGTGAATCCGTCCTTCACCCAGCTCACGGGCTATTCGGCGGCGGAAGCCATCGGGCAGAGTCCGCGCGTGCTGAAATCCGGCCAGCATCCGCCGGCCTTTTACGCCACCATGTGGGCCACCGTCAGCACCGGCAACGTGTGGCATGGCGAACTCATCAACAAACGCAAGGACGGCCGGCTTTACACCGAGGACATGACCATCACGCCGGTGCGCGGAGCTGACGGCCAGATCGCGCATTTCGTGGCGATCAAGCAGGACGTGACGGAACGGCGGCAGCTTGAAAACCGTTTGCAGCAGGCGCAAAAGATGGAGGCGGTCGGCACGCTCGCCGGCGGCATCGCACATGATTTCAACAACATCCTCGCCGCGATGTTCGGTTTCGCGTGCCTGCTCCAGCAGGACACGGAAGGCAACGCCCCGGCGCAGGAAAGCATCGCGGAAATTCTCATCGCCGCCAACCGCGCCAAGGATCTGGTGCAGCAGATTTTGACGTTCAGCCGCAAGCGCGAACAGGCACGGCAGGTCATCCGGCTGGACATGGTGGTCAAGGAGGCGATGAAATTTTTGCGCGCCTCGCTGCCGGCGGACATTCAAATCGAAACCCACATTGCCGCCGCCGCACCCGCCGTGCTGGCCGATCCGACGCAGATTTATCAGGTGGCCGTCAACCTGGCCACGAACGCGTTGCACGCGATGGAAGGCCGGCCCGGCCGGCTGACCGTGAGCCTCGAAGAGTTCACGCCGGACGAAGCATTCATCCAAGCGCATCGGGAATTAAAACCGATTTCCTACGCGCGGCTGACCGTGACTGACACCGGCCACGGCATGGACGCGAAAACAATGGAGCGGATTTTTGAACCCTTCTTCACCACCAAGCCGGTTGGCAAAGGCACCGGCCTGGGCCTCGCGGTGGTGCATGGCATCGTGCAGTCGCATGACGGCAGCCTGACGGTCGAAAGCCAGCTGGGCGAAGGCACGACGTTTCGCCTCTATTTCCCGGCGCAAATGCCGAATGAAATTCCGACGGACAGCCCCACCAGCAGCCTGCCGTGCGGCCACGGCGAAATGGTTTTATTGGTGGATGATGAAGCGGCGTTGACGAAGGTGTTTCAGGCCATGTTGAAGCGGCTGAATTATCAGGTCATCGTGAGCAACCAGCCGCGCGCGGCGGTGGCTTTGTTCCGGGAAAATCCGGCGCAATTCGCGCTGGTGATCACCGACCTGACCATGCCGGAAATGAACGGACTGGAAGTGACGCGCCAACTGCGCGCGATCCGCCCGGATGTGCCGGTCATTCTCGTGAGCGGTTTCAGCTCCGCGCTCACGCCGGAAAATCTGCGCGAAGCCGGCGTGCGCGAGCTGCTCGAAAAGCCCGTTTCGATCACCGCGCTTGCCGAAGTCGTGCAGCGTGCGCTCGCCAACGTCGCCAGTTAACGACCGCATTTGCCTTTGCCGGCGGGCGCATTTTCTTTAAGCTGCTGGCATGTTCAAACCTGCCGATTTATTTGATCTCGCCCAAACCGAGCACGCCGCGATTTTTGACGGCTGCAATTTTGCGTGGGAGGCGCTCAAGAAAATTGAAGTCTATCTCGACCAGGTCACGCGGCAGAATCCGCCCCGGCGCTTTCCTGGTGCGAGCATCGGCGAACGCGTCCTCATCGGCGAAGGCACGTTTGTGGAACCGGGCGTGATGATCAAAGGCCCGGCCATCATCGGCAAGAACTGTCACCTCCGCCACAACGCCTACCTCCGCGAAAACGTCATCATCGGCGACAACTGCGTGGTGGGCAACGCGAGCGAACTCAAGAACGCGCTGCTCTTCAACGGCGCGCAGGTGCCGCATTACAATTACGTCGGCGATGCCATTCTCGGCCACAAGGCGCATCTCGGCGCGGGCGTGAAAATTTCCAACGTCAAATTATTTCCCGGCAACGTCGAGGTGGAAGTGGACGGCGTGCCGCTGGACACCGGCTTGCGCAAGTTCGGCGCGCTGTTGGGCGACGGCGCGGAAGCCGGCTGCAACGCCGTGCTGAACCCCGGCAGCATCCTCGGCCGCGGCGCGGTGGTTTATCCGAACGTCTTCTGGCGCGGCATCCTGCCCGCGAACATGATTGCGAAAAACCAGGCGGCGATTGAAGTCATTGCCAAACGGCCGAGATAATGCGCGGTCGGATTCCAAAAAAGCTTTGACTTAAAACCGACGCGTCCTATCGTTTATAATATGCGGATTTCCAAGCGAACTGATTATGCGTTGCGGGCCATGTTCACGCTGGTGGACCACTACGGCGGCTCACCCATACCCATCCGGGAGCTGGCGCGGCGCAATGATGTGCCCAAACGGTTTCTCGAGCAGATCATGCTTGGGCTCAAATCCCAGGGCTGGGTGGACAGTTCGGCCGGGATTCGCGGCGGCTATTTTCTTGCGCGCAGTCCAGCCAAAATTACGATGGGCGAGGTGGTGCGGCATTTTGACGGAATTTTGGCGCCGATTGACTGTGTTTCGGTCACCGGCTATCAGCGCTGTTCGCAAGAATCGGTCTGCCGGTTTCGCCGCGTATTTTTCGATGCGCGCAATTATGTGGCGAATCTGATGGATAAAACCACCCTCGCGGAGGTCGCCAAAAGCCTGCCGGTTTCCCGGCATGAGGTTTCCACCGGTTTCATCGGCGGGGAAGGCATCTGAAATATTTTTCATTTTACTGGTTGACAAATTCCACTGACGCGAGATAATGACGACACAATAAGTCGTTTATAGAAAAATGTGGATTAAGTCGCTGATTGGCGACAAAGGGAAAATCGTTGGGATCAGCGCGACTTTTTTATTTGAATTTAATGACGATGCCTGCGGTCGTAAATTAATTCTGAACAAACGGACACAGAAAACTGAACTTAGAAAAACCAAAAACGCCGACCGTGACAAACGGAAGCCGAACGAAAATGAAAATAAAACCGAACTGGAAACTGATTGCCGGCCTCGCCGGCTTAAACCTGGCCGTCAGCGCCCTTGCCGCGAGCGATCAGGAACTGGACCAACTGAAAAAACAAATTCAGGAATTGGATCAAAAAGTTCGCATTTTGGAACGCGAGCGGGAAATTGATCAGGACAATACCACCACTGCCGCCAAGGCGGCGCCGAAAATCATCCTCGGCGGAAACGGGTTCAGCTTTAGTTCAGGCGACTCGAATTTCATCGCCCAGATTCACGGGGTTGCGCAGTTTGACAGCCGGACGTTTTTCCAGGACGGCGGCATCAATGGCAACGATGGTTTTCTGCTCCGCCGCGCGCGGCCGATTTTGTCCGGCACGGTGTTCCATGATTTTGATTACAACTTCACGCCGGATTTTGGCGGCAGCACGGTGCAGATTGTGGATGCCTATATGAACTACCGCTACAGTCCGGAATTTCAATTGCAAGCAGGCAAATTCAAGTCCCCGGTTGGATTGGAACATTTGCAGGCTGATGCGAACACCTTGTTCAACGAGCGTTCACTGGCGACCGACCTCGTGCCGAATCGCGACCTCGGCGTGGAACTGCACGGCGATCTGTTCAGCGGCGTGGCCAGCTATGCCTTGGGCGTGTTCAACGGCGGCTCGGACTACAACAGCACGACCGTCAACACCTCGTTTCAGGATGACAAAGCATTTGCGGGCCGCGTCTTTTTCCAGCCGTGGAAAAATTCCAGCGTGAACGCGCTGCGCGGGCTGGGCTTCGGCGTGGGCGGCAGCTATCAGGCCAATCATCCGGGCACCAACACGGCGGGGTTGACGCCAGGTTACACGACCGATGGCCAGCAGAAATTTTTCAGTTACAGCGGAGCCTTGGCCAATGGCGCGGGCTGGCGCGTTTCTCCGCAGGCGTCTTATTATTACGGCCCGTTCGGGTTGATGGCGGAATATGTGATTTCCGATCAGCAGGTGGCGTCGGCCACCAAGTCGGCGGATTTGCAAAACACCGCGTGGGAGGTTTCCGGCGGCTGGGTGCTGACCGGCGAAGATGCGGGATACAGTGGCCTGACCCCGCGACATCCGTTTGATCCGCGTCAGAACCAGTGGGGTGCCTGGCAATTGGTTGCGCGATTCGGCGCGTTGGACGTGGATGGCAAGGCGTTTCAGGATGGCTTTGCGAAATCAACTGCGTCCGCCGATTCCGCCACCGCCTGGGCCGTGGGTTTAAACTGGTATCTCAACAAAAACATCCGCGCCAATTTGAGTTTTTCGCACACGACCTTTGGCGGCTTCGCCGGCACGGCGGCACCCGGCATAGTGCCGGCGCAGGCGGAAAACGTGCTGTTTTCCCGCGTGCAACTGGCCTTTTAACATGCCACAAACACCCAATATTCATTTTATGAAAATCTTATGGAACACTTTTCTGGCCGCAGCGCTGGTGCTTTCGGCGGGCGCGAAGGAAATCAAATTGCTTAACGTTTCCTACGATCCGACGCGTGAGCTTTACACGGAATATAACGCGGCGTTCACAAAATATCTGAAGGCGAAAACCGGCGACGACGTGGTGGTGTCGCAATCTCACGGCGGTTCCGGGAAGCAGGCGCAGTCCGTCATCAACGGGCTTGAGGCCGACGTGGTGACACTCGCGCTGGCGTATGACATTGACGCCATTTCGACCCAGGCAAAATTGCTGCCCGCCGACTGGCAGCAGCGGCTGCCGAATGACAGCACGCCTTACACTTCGACCATTGTTTTCCTCGTCCGCAAGGGCAATCCGAAAAACATCAAGGACTGGGACGATCTCGTGAAAAAAAGCGTGAGCGTGGTGGCCCCGAATCCGAAAACTTCCGGCGGCGCGCGCTGGGCGTATCTCGCGGCCTACGCCGATGCGCTGGAAAAAAACCACCACGATGACGCCGCCGCGCGCGACTTCATCAAGCAGCTCTACAAAAACGTGCCGGTGCTCGATTCCGGAGCGCGCGGTGCAACCGTGACTTTCGCCAAGAACGGCATTGGCGATGCGCTGTTGGCTTGGGAAAACGAGGCGCACCTTGCGCTCAAGGAATTTGGCACCAACAATTTTGACATCGTCACGCCCCCGTTGAGCATCCTGGCCGAGCCGCCCGTGGCCGTGGTGGACAAAAACGCCAGGCGCCATCACACGACCGAAACGGCGAACGAGTATTTGAAATATCTTTACTCTGACGAAGGCCAGGAAATCGCGGCGAAGAATTTTTACCGGCCGCGCAACGCCGAAATTGCCAAAAAATACGCCGCCAACTTCACCGACTTGAAGCTCGTCACTTTGAACGATGAGTTCGGCAGTTGGGCGAAAGCGCAGCAGACGCACTTTGCCGACGGCGGCGTTTTTGACCAGATCTTCCAACCGCAAAACTAGTATGCGGTTCTCCGGGCCGGCGGCGGCCTGGGCACGCCAGGACGCCGCCGCCCGCCAACCTAAATCGCGACAAACAAAAATTATGACCATCACCGACCCGACCCTGAAGCTGACGCCGCTGGCGCCGCGCCAACAACGTCGCTCGATTGCCGAGTTGCTCGCGCCGCTGGAGCAGCTCGCGGCGAACTCGCCCAACCTTGTCGCCAATCATGATGCCCGCTTCGAGGTGGCTGGCGAGAGCTATGAGCTGCCGCGCTATTTGTTCGTCGGGCCGCGCGGTGGCGACACGCCGATCCGCATCGGCATTTTTGCCGGCGTCCACGGCGATGAGCCGGAAGGCGTCCACGCGGTCGTGCAGTTTATCAAGCTGCTCGAAACCAAACCCGAACTCGCTGCCGGTTATTATTTGTCGTTTTATCCGGTTTGCAATCCGACCGCCTTCGAGGATCACACGCGGTTTTCCCGCGCCGGCAAAGATTTGAACCGCGAGTTCTGGAAAAATTCCGCCGAGCCGGAAGTGCGCCTGCTCGAAGCCGAGCTGCGGTCGCGTTCGTTCCAAGGCATCATCGCGCTGCACACCGACGACACCAGCTCCGGTTTTTACGGCATCGTGCGCGGCGCGACGCTGACGAAGCATCTGATCGAACCTGCGCTGGCGGCGGCGGAAAAATTTCTGCCGCGCGATGAGCGGTCGGTGATTGACGGTTTCAACGCGCGCAACGGTGTCATTCGCGACTGCTACGATGGCGTTTTGTCCGCGCCGCCGAAGACGCGCCCGCGTCCATTTGAAATCATTTTGGAGACGCCGGCCACGCCGCCGGAGTATCGGAAGGAACTCGCTTTTGTCGCTGCGCTCCAAACCATTTTGCTGGAATACAACAAATTCATCGCCTACGCTCCCAACCTTTAAACGTGGCGAAACAACGCATCAGTGGCAAAAAAATCCGCGTGCTGCCGGGCTTCAAACTGACGCTCGGCTTCACGCTTTTTTACCTCGGCCTCATCGTGTTGATTCCGCTGGGGGCGGTTTTCTGGAAAGCCACGTCGCTTACCTGGGCGGATTTCTGGCACACGGTGACCATGCCGACGGCGATGGCGTCGTATCGGCTGACGTTTGGCGCCTCGTTTTTCGCGGCGCTGGTCAACGTCGTGTTCGGCCTGGTCGTCGCGTGGGTGCTGGTGCGCTACGAATTTTTCGGAAAAAGAATTGTGGACGCGCTGGTGGATTTGCCCTTTGCCCTGCCGACCGCTGTTGCGGGCATCACGCTCGCGACGCTGTATTCGCAGAACGGCTGGATCGGAAAACTGCTTTTGCCGCTGGGCCTCAAGGTCGCCAACACGCAGCTCGGCGTGTTCATCGCGCTCACGTTCATCGGCCTGCCGTTCATCGTGCGGACGGTGCAGCCAATTCTCGAAGACCTCGATCCCGAACTGGAAGAAGCCGCGTCCAGTCTCGGCGCAAACCGCTGGCAGGTTTTTTCGCGCGTCATCCTGCCGATGCTCACGCCGGCGTTGCTCACGGGCTTTGCGCTGGCGTTCGCGCGCGCGCTGGGTGAATACGGCTCGGTGATTTTCATTGCCGGCAACATTCCGATGAAGACGCAGATCACGCCGGTCATCATCATGGGTGAGCTGGACATGTTTGATTACGGCAAAGCCACAGCCATCGCGGTCGTGATGCTGGTCTTTTCCTTCGCGCTGCTGCTCACCATCAACGTGCTGCAATGGTGGACGAACCGCTACAACACGCACAACCTCGCATGACGCCCGCTGCGACCACTTTTCATACGCCGCATCCAGTCGTGCACCGCCGCACCACGGGCGAACCGCCGCTGGTGCGCCGCGCGCTCATCGGGGTGGCGCTGGTTTTCTTGAGCCTGTTTTTGTTTCTGCCGCTCGTTTTTGTTTTCACGCAGGCGTTCGCGAAGGGAATTGGATTTTATTTTGAAACCCTGCGCGATCCGAATGCGTGGAGCGCCATCAAGCTGACGTTCACGGCCGCCGTCATCGCCGTGCCGCTGAACTGCGTTTTCGGCGTCGCCGCCGCGTGGGCCATTGCAAAGTTTGATTTTCGCGGCAAAAATATTTTGCTCACGCTGATTGATCTGCCGTTCTCGGTTTCGCCGGTGATCGCCGGTTTGATTTACGTCCTCGTTTTCGGCGCGCAAGGCTGGCTCGGACTTTATCTGAACGCGGACCACCCAAAGTTTCCGTGGCTGGCCAACTGGCTGAACGAGGAAAATTTCAAAATCATTTTCGCCGTGCCAGGAATTGTGTTGGCGACGATTTTTGTGACGTTCCCGTTTGTCGCGCGGGAATTGATTCCGCTGATGCAGGCACAGGGCCGCAGCGAAGAGGAGGCCGCGCGCGTGCTCGGCGCGAGCGGCTGGCAGACCTTTTGGCGCGTGACGTTGCCAAACATCAAATGGGGTTTAATTTACGGCGTGATTTTGTGCAATGCCCGCGCGATGGGCGAGTTCGGCGCCGTCGCGGTCGTGAGCGGCCGGATTCGCGGGCAGACGAACACCATGCCGCTGCACATCGAGGCGTTGTATGACGACTATAATTTTGCCGGCGCATTCGCCGTGGCCTCGCTGCTGGCGCTGCTGGCGCTCGTCACACTCGGCCTGAAAACGTGGGTGGAACACCAGAACGCCCGGCTCAACCGGGACGCAGAAATAATTGCCGCATGAGCGTCGAAGTCAAAAACGTCACAAAAAAATTCGGCGGCTTCACCGCGCTCGACAACGTCAGCCTCAAGGTCGAGTCCGGTGAACTCGTCGCGCTGCTTGGCCCGTCCGGCTCCGGCAAGACCACGCTGCTGCGCACCATCGCCGGCCTGGAATTTCCCGACAACCCGGGCACCGCGCAGGTTTTGTTTTACGGCGAGGATGTCACGCAGATTCCCGCCAGCGAGCGCAAAGCCGGCTTTGCGTTCCAGCATTACGCGTTGTTCCGGCATATGAGCGTGTTTGAAAACATCGCCTTTGGTTTGCGGGTGCGCCCAAAGACGACGCGTCCGCCGGAAAAAGAAATCCGCGCCCGCGTGGAAAAATTGCTGAAGCTCATCCAACTGGATCCGCTCGCCAATCGTTTTCCCTCGCAGCTTTCCGGCGGCCAGCGCCAGCGCGTCGCGCTCGCCCGCGCGCTCGCGGTGGAGCCGAAAGTTTTGCTGCTCGACGAGCCGTTCGGCGCACTCGACGCGAAAGTGCGCAAGGAACTGCGCCGCTGGCTGCGGCAGTTGCATGACGAAATTCACATCACGACTTTGTTTGTGACGCACGATCAAGAGGAGGCGCTGGAAGTGGCCGACCGCGTGGCGATTTTGCGCGCCGGCAAAATTGAGCAGATCGGCACGCCGGAGGAAATTTACGACCATCCCGCGTCGCCATTCGTTTATGATTTTCTCGGCAACGTGAATTTGTTCAGCGGCCGCGTGAAGGACGGTGCCGTGGTCATTGGCGACACCGAGTTTTCGCTTGGCGTAAAAACTGGCGAGACCGACACCGCTACAGTCGCCTTCGTGCGTCCGCACGACATCCGCGTGACGCGCCAAGCCGGCGGCCCCGCGCTCGCGGCGCAAGTGGTCCGCTCCAACGCCGCCGGGCCGGTGGCGAATCTGGAGTTGAAACGGCTGGACAGCGGCGAACTTTTCACCGTGCAGTTGAGCAAGGAACAGTTTCAGGAATTGCAGCCCAAGCCGGGCGAGCCGGTTTTCGTGGAGCTGAAAAATGTGAAGATCTTTGGCGACGATTATTCGATTTAATTTTTTGCTTGAACCAATTGGCTCCCGCTGGGTTTCTGCCGCGAGCAATTTTTTTATGTGATGCCTCACGCGGCGGCGACTTCGGAACGGCTGCTGGCCCACATGCGGACGCTCCAGTAGCCGCCGAAATGTAAAATGCCTTTCGCCGCGTGCGACCGAGATGGCTCGGGCGCGACGGTTCAAACCAACTGCCGCTGCTCGCTGGACCAACACCGCTTGAATCTGCTGCCGATTTTACGCTACACTTTGCGGCCAGGCATGAACGACACCCGCGTTGAAGAAATCCGCCGACTCCTGCCCCAAGCCATGTTGCCCGATTGGGTGCGGCTTGGCGGCCGGATGGTCCGGCTTTTGCGCGACCAGCTTCATCCGCGGCAGCATGATGCCGTCTTGAACCGGCTCTTGGCGCAGGTGCGCGCATCCGTGGCGCTGCGCGAGGAACGGCGATTGCATTCTCCGCAAATCAGCTATCCGCCTGATCTGCCGATCACCGCGCGCAAAGACGACATCGTGAACGCCATTCGCGCCAACCAAGTCGTCGTCATCGCCGGCGAAACCGGTTCGGGCAAGACGACGCAGATTCCCAAGATGTGCCTAGAAGCCGGTTTGGGCATCGAGGCGAAAATTGGCTGCACGCAGCCGCGCCGGGTGGCGGCGCTGTCCATTTCACGGCGCATCGCGGAGGAACTGAATGTGAACTGGGGCCGCGAAGTCGGCTGCACCATCCGGTTCGACGACCGCAGCAGCGCGCAGACTTACATCAAGCTGATGACCGACGGCATCCTGCTGGCCGAGACGCAGGGCGATCCGCTGCTGTCGGAATACAACTGCATCATCATTGACGAGGCGCACGAGCGCAGCCTGAACATTGATTTTCTGCTCGGCTACTTGAAGACGCTGCTCGTCAAGCGCAACGATCTTAAGCTCATCATCACGTCGGCGACGATTGATACGCAGACTTTTTCGCGCGCGTTCAACGACGCTCCGATCATTGAAGTCTCCGGTCGGCTGTTTCCGGTGGAAGTGATTTACGCGCCGTTCGACGCCGAATCGGAGGAGCGCGGCGACATCACTTACGTTGACGCCGCCGTGCGCGCGGCGGAGACGGCTTTGTGCGAACCGGGCAATGGCGACATTTTGATTTTCATGCCCGGCGAACGCGACATCCGCGAGACGAGCGATCTGCTCGACGGACGGTTCGGACGCGAGGTGGAAATTATTCCGCTCTTCGGCTTGTTGAGCGCGGCGGATCAGCAACGCGTCTTCGCCCCGCTGAACCGGCGGAAAATCGTCGTTGCCACGAACATCGCGGAAACGTCGCTGACCATTCCCGGCATCCGCTACGTCATTGATGCAGGGCTGGCGCGCATCAGCCGCTACAATCCGCGCACACGCACCAAGCGGCTGCCGGTCGAAGCCATTTCGCAGAGCAGCGCCAACCAGCGCAAAGGCCGCAGCGGTCGCGTGCAGGATGGCGTGTGCATCCGGCTGTATTCGGAAGAAGATTTCAACGAGCGCCCGCAATACACGCAGCCGGAAATCCAGCGCGCCAATCTGGCCGAAGTCATTTTGCGAATGAAGGCGTATCGGCTGGGCGACATCGAGACGTTTCCGTTCGTGAATCCGCCGCCGCCGTCGGCGATTCAGGGCGGATATTTGTTGTTGCAAGAACTCGGCGCGCTGGACGAGAAACGCGAACTCACGCAGCTCGGGCACGATCTTTCGCGGCTGCCGATTGATCCGACGCTCGGCCGGATGCTGCTGCAATCGCAACACGAACACGCCATGCGCGAACTGCTCATCATCGCCGCCGGCTTGAGCATTCAAGATCCGCGCGAGCGTCCGCTCGACAAGAAAGACGCCGCCGCCGCCGCCCACAAACGTTTTGCCGATCCGGCGTCGGATTTTCTCACGCTGCTGAAAATCTGGGACGCCGTTCACGATCAATGGGAGCGGCTGCGCTCGCAGGGCCAGCGGCGGAAATTCTGCAAGGCGAACTTTCTTTCCTATTTGCGGATGCGCGAGTGGCAGGATTTGCACGCGCAGCTTCACGGTGCGCTGGAAGATTTGGGCCGGTTCAAATTGAACGAGAGCAATGCCGATTACGCGGCGATTCACCGCTCGATTCTCACCGGCTTGCTCGGCCACGTGGCGCTGCGCAAGGAGCGGAATCAGTATCAAGGCACGGGCAACCGGCTGGTTTCAATTTTTCCCGGATCGGCGTTATTTGATCGAAACGAGCGGCAACAAAAACCGACGGCGCGCGCCAAAGCCAAATCAGCGCCCAAAATAATTTCCACGCAGCAGCCGCCGTGGATCATGGCTGGCGAAATCGTCGAGACCTCGCAACTCTTTGCGCGCACGGTGGCGGGGATTGATCCGCTGTGGATCGTCCAGCTCGCGCCGCATCTCTGCAAAACGACGCATCAAAATCCGCACTGGAGCGTGACGGCGGGCAATGTGCTGGTTGAAGAAAAGACCACGCTCTACGGCCTCGAAGTCCACAAGACCAAGGTTGCGCACGGCAATATTAATCCGGCGGAAGCCACGGAAATATTCATCCGCTCCGCACTCGTCGAGGATGATTTGCTGCCGACGCGACGGAAGGATGCGGATGACGAATATGATGATAACGACACGCGCATTTTCCGCACGACGGAAAAGAAACAGCCGTTGCCGCCGCAATATTCTTTTCTCGACCATAACCATCAAGTGCGCCAGAAAATCGAGACGTGGCAGACGCGCGTGCGCCGCCATGACCTCGCGAATCTGGACCAGACGCTGTTTGATTTTTACGCCAAGCGGATTCAAAACGTTTCTTCCGTCCACGAATTGAACCGGCTTATCCGCGATTGCGGCGGGCCGGAATTTCTTTGCGCCACAGAAGCTGATTTGACCGGCGGACAATCCTTGGACTTCGACGCCGAGGCGTTTCCCGATGCCGTGCCTCTCGGCGGACAACCGGTGGCTTTGAGCTACGCCTACACGCCCGGCGAAGAGCAGGACGGCGTGACGGTGAAACTTGGTTTCAGCCTGGCGCAAACCATTTCGCAGGCCAGCGTCGAGTGGGCGATTCCCGGTTTGCGCGAAGGCTTGATCAACGAGCTACTCCGCGCGCTGCCGAAAAGCCTGCGCCGCGAGCTGATGCCGTTTCCGCCGAAGGTCGAGGAGATTCTCCGCGACTTCCAGCCGGGCGGTGATTCGTTGCCGCACGCGCTTGCGCTGTTTATCCGCGAACGCTATGGCATTGCCATTCCGCCGAACACTTGGGCCAGCGATGCCGTGCCGGCGCATCTGCGGCCGCGCATCGAAGTTCTCGGCAACGACCAGAAATCCCTCGGCACCAGCCGCGACCTCGGCCAGCTCCGGCAAAAACTGGAACAAGTGAAAACCAAACCCGCGCCGGATGATTCCGCCTGGCAACGCGTCGCGCAGCAGTGGGAACAATTCGGCTTGAGCGCGTGGAGTTTTGGTGATTTGCCGGAGCGCATCAGCGTGAGCGAAACCGGTCCGGTGCCGACTTACGCGTGGCCCGGTTTGCAGGCGGACGACAGCAGCGGCGTGAGCCTCCGGCTTTTTCGTAGTGCCGACTTGGCGAAAATGGCGACGCTCGGCGGCATTCAAAAACTGGTGGAACTGGCGCTCTCCAAAGAGTTCGCCTGGCTGCACCGGGATTTGCGCGAAATGAATCGCTTCGCCGCGCTCGCCGCCAATTTTTGTCCGCCGGATGAATTGCAGGAAACCGCGTTTGGAAATCTGAAGCGCCACATTTTGCCGGGCGAAGTTTTTCCGGCGTTGACCGAAGCCAATTTTCGCGCCGCCGTGCAGCAAACGCGCCTGCAAATTCCCGGACTTGCCATGCAGTTGGTTGATCACGCTGGCGCGATTTTGAAAGCGCGGCAGGAAGTCCAGCGTCGCTGCGGGCCAGCGCCGATTTTGCCGGCGACCAAACCTAAAACGCTTTCCAGTTTGAGCCAGCTAAACCTCGCCACGAAAGACGCGCCGCCGCTGGTGAATGTTTGGGCCGAGGAATTGGAAGCATTGCTGCCGCGCAATTTTTTGGAGCTGATTCCCTTCGTGCAACTCGCGCATGTGCCGCGTTACTTGAAGGCGCTGGCCACGCGGATGGAACGGGCAAAATTAAATCCAGCGAAAGACCAGGACCGCGCCCAGCAGCTCGCGCCATATCTCGCCAGTTTGATAAAACTCAAAGCGAATCCGCCGAAATCCGCCGAGGCGCGGCGGCGCTTGGAGGAATTTCGCTGGCTGGTGGAAGAATACAAAGTCTCGCTCTTTGCGCAGGAACTCGGCACGGTGGTTCCGGTTTCGCCGCAACGGCTGGACCAGAAGCGGCAACAATTATTGGCGGTGATCGCGATTTGACCTGGCCATGCTGGATTTTATTTTCAATCGGAAAGCGCGCAGCTCGCCTGCGTCGGAGCAATTCACCGTTGGGTTGCGGCAGATTCCGCTGGTGATGGTGCGTCATCCCCGTGCGCGGCGCTATCTGCTCCGGCTGCGTTCCGATGGCACAGCCCGCGTAACCATTCCGCGCGGTGGTTCCATCGGTGCTGCCCGCGAGTTTGTGCAGCGCAACGTGCGCTGGCTGGAACAACAATTTCAGCGCTGGGAAGCGCGTCCGCACAAATCCGCAGATTGGCGGGTCGGCACGGAAATATTATTTCGGGGCGAATTGACGCGCATCGAAGCCGGCGACGCAGGCCGGATTTATTTTGGCGGTGTGATTTTGAATGTTGCAGACGCAAATGCCGATTTGCGGCCGTTGCTCGAAAGGCAACTTCGCCAACTGGCGGCCCGCGAACTGCCGCCGCGTCTTTTGGAACTGGCCACCCGGCACGGATTGACCGTGCGCCGCGTCACCGTGCGCAGCCAGCGGACGCGCTGGGGTTCCTGCTCGCGGCGCGGAACCATTTCGCTGAACTGGCGTTTGATCCAGACGCCTGCGTTCGTTCAAGATTACATTCACCTGCATGAATTGGCCCACCTCATCGAAATGAATCACTCGGAAAAATTCTGGCGGCAGGTGGAGCGGCTGTGTCCGGATTACCTCGCCGCCGAGCGCTGGCTGAAGCAGCATCGAAATCTGTTGCCCTGAGCTGGCGGCCGGATTTTGCCGGCCGGCGGTTTGCAGTGCGAACGGGCTGGGCGGCCGCCGTTAAAAGGTGAAAGCCACTTTCGCGCGCAGAAACGGAATTGGATCTTTGTTCTCAAAATAATCGCGGGAAACAGGCATTTGTCCCAGTTCATCCCCGTCATCAGAAGCTTGAGTTTTTGGAGGAGGTCTGCGGGCGGTGTATTCATCCGCCGCAAAAAATGTGGGGCTATCGGCAAGATAAGATAGGTTCGTTTCGGCTATTTGCCGTAGATTTTAAGCATCACCGCCGTCGCCGGCTCGTTGCCGCGAAGTTGCGACCTCTGGTTTCACGGCGGTCCATTAATATGAGCCATTTGCACGATGTCCTGCAGTTGCGCGTCCGTTACAGCGAAACGGATCAGATGGGGACGTTTTACAATTCCCGCGCGCTCGAATGGTTCGAGTGCGGTCGCACCGAACTGATGCGCCGGCGGCTCGGCATGTCCTACGCCGCGCTGGAGCAGAAAAATATTTTTCTGCCGCTCGTCGAGGCGCATCTGGAATTTCAAGGCGGCGCGCGTTACGACGATTTGCTGGACATCGCCACCACTGTTGAGGTTTCGGGCCGCGCGAAATTGCGCTTCGATGTGCAGATCACCCAGAACGCAAACGGCAAACCCGTCGTGTGCGGTTACACGGTTCACGCGTTTGCCGATGCCGACGGAAAACCCATTCGTCCGCCGGCGTGGTTTCTGGAACTGATGCAGAAAGCCGCCGGACCGGCGGCAACTTAATTTTTCAAATGAATTCAACCGAACGACAATTACTGAGCGGCGACAGCGCCATCGCCTTGGCCGCGCTGCATGGCGGCGTGGCGCTGGGCACCGGTTATCCCGGCACGCCTTCGACGGAAATTCTCGAATACTTTTCCCACATAGGCGGCAAAGCCCAGTGGTCGCCTAATGAAAAAGTCGCGCTCGAAGTCGGCATCGGCGTGGCTTACGGCGGCGCGCGTTCGCTCGTCACCATGAAACACGTCGGCGTCAATGTCGCCGCCGATCCATTTTTCAGTGTGGCGCATACTGGCGTCGTCGGCGCGCTCGTGGTGGTTTCTGCGGATGATCCCGGCATGGCGTCGAGCCAGAACGAACAGGACAACCGCCGTTATGCCGTGGCCGCCGCCGTGCCGATGGTGGAGCCGGCCGACTCGCAGGAAGCCTACGACTTCACGCTCGCGGCCATCGAAATTTCCGAGCGTTGGAAAATCCCCGTGCTGCTGCGCGTCACCACGCGCGTCTGCCACACGCAGGCACCGGTGCTGCCGCGCGCCGCCGTGCCGCCGCCCCAGCCGCACTTCGAGCATGATTTGCGCGGACGCAATTTGATTCCGTCAAACGCGCGTCCGGCGCATCGCCGTTTGCGGCAAAAACTTTCGGAGCTGACGGACTGGAGCGAAACCACGCCGTTGAACCAGATTTTTTCCGGTGACAAAAAACTCGGCATCATCACCTCCGGCGTTTGTTTCATGCACGCGCGCGAAGCCGCACCCGACGCGAGTTTTCTCAAACTCGGTTTCACGCATCCGCTGCCGCTGAAAAAAATCGCCGAGTTCGTCCGCAGCGTCGAAAGATGCGTCGTTATTGAAGAAGGCGATCCGTATCTGGCCGATGCCATTCGCGCCGCCGGGCTGAAAGTTGAGAGCAAACCGGAAATGTTCCGCTTCGGCGAATTGAACGTGGATCGCGTCCGGCGCATTCTTGCGCACGACCCTTCGCCGGAGCCGACGCGGCCGCCCGGCAAGCCGCCGGAATTGTGCGACGGCTGCGGGCATCACGTCGTTTTTCAAGCGCTGAAGAATTTGGATTGTATCGTCGCCGGCGACATCGGCTGTTACGCGCTCGGCGTTTTGCCGCCGTATTCGGCGATGGATTGTTGCGTGTGCATGGGATCGAGCATCGGCATCGGTTTGGGTTTGCGGCAGGTGTTGCCGCCGGCGGAAGCCAAGCGTGTCGTGAGCGTGATCGGTGACAGCACGTTCGTTCACAGCGGCATGACTGGGCTGGCCGAAATGATTTACAATCCGCCTCCGACCGGCCATGTCGTTGTCATCCTCGACAACAGCACCACCGCGATGACCGGACACCAGGAGCATCCGGGCACGGGTCGCTCGCTCGACCACGCCGCGACCGGCAAGGTGATTTACGAAGATTTAGGCAAAGCGCTGGGCATCGAAGAAGTGCGCGTTTTCATGCTGGGAAAGGACTGCGCGGAATTTCAGCAGGTGCTTGCGGACGCGCTCGCCAGTGAAAAACAGGTGCTCATCATCGCGCGGCGGCCTTGCGTGCTCGCTGCGAAAAGTATTCGTGAATACGAAAAATGCGCGCTCGCGAACGGAGGTTGTTGCTCATGAAAAAACCAGTCAACATCGTCATTGCCGGCCTCGGCGGACAGGGCGTCATCAAAGCGTCGGACATTTTATCCGAGGCGGCGTTCCGCTCTGGCTTCGAAGTCAAGAAAAGCGAAATCCACGGCATGAGCCAGCGCGGCGGTTCGGTGACGAGCGACGTGCGGTTCGGTCCGCAGGTCTTGAGTCCGATGGTGCCGCCGGGCGAAGCCGATTTTCTCGTCGTGCTCGCGCCGGATCAGGTCGAGGTCAATCGCGGCCAGTTGCGCGCGGGCGGTGTGCTGATCGCGCCGGACTTGATTGACGCGTCGAAACTGTCCAATCGCAAAAGTTTTAATGTGGCGCTGCTCGGTGCCTTGAGCGCGCATCTCGGCCTCGGCGAAGAAAAATGGCGCGCGGCAATTCATTCCTGTCTCCCGGAGAAACTTCATCCCGCGAACGAGCAGGCTTTTGCCGAGGGCCGCCGCGCCGCCGCTGCGAAAAAACTTGAGCCATGAAAAAAAATTCTCCGATCAATTTTCATCCGGTGAGCACGCCGGATTTTCTGCCGGTTGAACAATTGCAGGCGCTCCAGTTGCAGCGGCTCCAGGCCATCGTGCAGCGCGCCTACGATCATGTCGCGCTGTTCCGCAAGCGCATGAACGAGGCCGATCTGACGCCGGAAGATGTGCGCTCGCTCGACGATGTCACCAAGCTGCCGTTCACGATGAAGTCGGACTTGCGCGACACCTATCCGTTCGGCTTGTTCGCCAGTCCCATGAAGGACATCGTGCGCCTGCACGCATCCACCGGCACGACCGGCAAGCCCATCGTCGTCGCTTACACCAAGGCCGACCTCGGCGTTTGGGAAAATGTGATGATGCGCAGTTTCGCGGCCTGCGGTTTGCACGCCGGCGATGTCATCCAAAACGCCTACGGCTACGGCCTCTTCACCGGCGGGTTGGGCGCGCATTACGGCGCGGAGGCGCTCGGCGCGACGGTCATTCCGATTTCCGGCGGCAACACGCAACGCCAGTTGATGGTGATGAAAGATTTTGGCTCGACGGCGATCTGCTGCACGCCCAGCTATTTTCTCCACCTCATTGACGAAGCGCAGGAACTCGGCATCAGTCTCAAGGAACTGCCGTTGCGCGTCGGCGTTTTCGGCGCGGAGCCGTGGACGGAATCCATGCGCCGCCGCATCGAGCACGACAGCGGACTCAAGGCCTACGACATTTACGGCTTGTCGGAAATCATCGGCCCCGGCGTCGCGATGGAATGCCAGTGCCAGTCCGGCCCGCATATTTTCGAGGATTGGTTTTATCCCGAAATTATTGACCTCAAATCCGGCAAGCCGCTGCCTGACGGCGAGGAAGGCGAACTCGTCCTGACCACGCTCGGCAAGCAGGCGATGCCGATGATTCGCTATCGCACGCGGGACATCACGGCGCTCTCTTCCGAAAAATGCGAGTGCGGGCGCACCTTGCGCCGCATCCAGCGGATCGGCCGCCGCAGCGACGACATGTTCATCATCCGCGGCGTGAATGTGTATCCGTCGCAGATCGAAACCGCGCTGCTGAAAGTCGAAGGCACGCTGCCGCACTATCAAATTGTCCTGACGCGCGAACGCGATCTCGATCAAGTCGAGGTGCAGGTGGAAGTCACGCGCGAAGTTTTTGGCGACACCGTCGGCGCGCTGGAAACCGTGCAGCGCAATCTCGGTCACAGCATCGAAACCTTAACCGGCTTGCACATGAAAGTGCGGATGGTGCAGCCGCAGACCATCACGCGCAGCGAAGGCAAAGCCAAGCGCGTCATTGACCAGCGGAAAATGTGATCGGAGAAAATATGAAACTGAAACAACTTTCCTTGTTCCTCGAAAACAAACCCGGCGCGTTGAGTCGGCCGATGCGGCTGCTCGCCAAGGCGAAGTTCAACATCCTCACGCTTTCCATCGCCGACGCGAATCAGTTCGGCATTTTGCGCCTGATTTTGCGCGATTGGGAAAAGGCCAAGAAGCTGCTGGAGAAAAACGGCTTCGTCGTCAAAGTCACCGACATGGTGGCCGTCGAGGTTTCCGATGAACCCGGCGGACTGGCGAAAATTCTCGACGTCGTGGAAAAGGCCGGCCTCAACGTCGAGTTCATGTATGCCTTCACCGAGAAGCGCGAGAACAAAGCCATCTTGGTTTTTCGTTTTGACGACCCGGACAGCGCCATCAAATTCTTGCAGCGGCACAAAGTAAATGTCGTCGCCAGCGTGGATTTGCTCAAGCAGACTTAAGCTTATGAATTTGAGCGAAGCCGAGCTGAAACACATTTTCAAAGCCGACAAATACGCCGAGCTGTCCAACATCGAGTTGCTGACCGCTGCGCCGGGCCACGCGACGGCGAAGATGACGCTGCAGCCGCATCATTTGAACGCGCTCAAGACGGTGCAAGGCGGGGCGATTTTCACGCTGGCGGATTTCACGTTTGCCGTCGCGTGCAATTCGCACGGCACCATGGCCGTGGCGCTGAACGTCAGCATCACGTTTATGAAAGCCGCCACCACCGGCACGCTCTGGGCCGAGGCGCGGGAGCTTTCCAAAAACTTCAAAGTCGGCACTTACACCGTCGAGATCAAAGATGAAGCCGGCGATTTGGTGGCGTTGTTTCAGGGTCTCGCCTATCGCAAAAAGGACAAGCTGCCGGCTTGAGCGTCAGCGGGCCAAGCTGCGGCCCGACTCGAGGTCGCGGTAACATAATGGCAGACAGCCGGCCTCGAACCTGATATTCTCGGCCTGCCGGTGAACCGCCGGCTAACAACAAGATCAAGCTATGGCGATTCAACCGCCGTCCAGTCATCCGCACGAAATCAGCGTGACGGAAATTATCGAGCCGGCCTATGAACGGGTGAAGCGGATGCTCTTCCAGCCGTTCAATCTCATCAAATGGATCACGATCGGCTTTTGCGCTTGGCTCGCCGGCTTGGGCGAATCCGGCGGTGGTGGCGGCGGATTCAATGGTTTCAACGGCGGCAACCACACTTTCAACAGCAATGACGGTTCGCCGGCGGAACAGCTCCGGCACGTTTACCATCAGGCTTCGGATTATGTGCTGGGCAATCTCGGCTGGATCATTCCGCTGGCCACCATCGTGGTGCTGGTCTTGTTGGCGCTGGGGTTGCTGGTGCTGTGGTTGAGCAGCCGGGGGAAATTCATGTTTTTGCACTGCGTGGCCTTGGACACGGCGGAGGTCGAGGTGCCGTGGCGCAAATTTGCCGGCGCGGCCAACAGCCTGTTTTGGTTCCGCCTCGTCTTGAGTTTGATCGGTATGGTGATCGCGCTGCCGCTGGTGGCCTTCATCGTCATCGCCATTTTGCGGATGGTGCTGCGGAACGAGGTGGATGTCGCGGGCGTGGTGTCGGTGATCGTGCTGGTGCTGGTGCTGATCATGGTGTCGCTGGTGTTTGCGCTCATCCACAAATTCCTGGTGGACTTTGTGGTGCCGATCATGTTTTTGCGGGGCGGAAACTGTCTGTCAGCGTGGCGGGAATTTGGCGGACTGCTCGCGGCCAACGCGGGGAACTTCTGCTTGTATATCCTGTTTCAAATAGTGCTTGGCATGGCCATCGGAGCCATCGTCATGTTGGTGGTGCTGGTGACGTGCTGCCTCGCGGGCTGCCTGATGTTGCTACCGTTCGTTGGCACGGTGCTGCTGCTGCCCGTGCTGGTGTTCAAGCGGGCATATCCGCTTTATTACCTGGCGCAATTTGGGCCGCAATATGATGTGTTCCCGGTGCCGCCAGCGTTACCTGCACAACCACCTCCTTCCGCGTAAAACGAAACACTGCCGAGGTTCCAGCGGTTGCGCCAGCCGTAAATGCTGATATATTAAATTCAGCAAGCTGGGCGGCGGAATTCATTCGCCGCCCCGTTTATTTTTCCGGGGCGAAGCTCCCGAAATTATGATCACCCGCTGCAAATTTTATTTCACACTCGCTTTGGCGCTGTTCGAGGTCACGCTGGCGCGCGGCCAGTCCGCCGCCACGGTCACGATTCAGGCCAGCCAGCCCGGCGCGGTCATCAGCACCAATCTGTTCGGGATTTTTTTTGAAGAGATCAACTACGCCGGCGAAGGCGGCATTTATGCCGAGATGATTCGCAACCGCTCGTTTTACAATCCGACGAACACGCTGTTCTGGACGCTCGTCACGCAAGGCTCGGCGGCGGGAACCATGAGTGTGGATGCGACGCAACCGCTGAACACGAACCAGCCCAATTCGCTGAAACTCACGCTGTCATCCGGCACCGGCAGCGTCGGCGCGGGCAACAGCGGTTTTTGGGGCATGTCGCTGCAAACGGGTGCGACTTATGATTTGAATTTTTATGCGTGCGCGGCGACGGGTTTTTCCGGCGCGGTCAGTGCGCGGCTGGAAAGCACCAACGGCGCGAGCGTTTATGCGCAAATTTCTTTTGGCGGGCTGACGACGAACTGGCAGCACTTCGCGGCCTCGCTGGTTTCCAGCGGCACCGACACCAATGCGCGGCTGGTGGTGAGCATTGCCAACGCGGGCACTGTTTGGCTTGATGTCGTTTCACTTTTTCCGCGAGCGACGTTTCATAGCCGCACCAACGGCCTGCGGCTTGACCTGGCCAACAAGTTGGTGGATTTGAAACCTTCGTTTCTGCGTTTTCCCGGTGGCAATTTCATCGAAAGCAACAACGCCACCAACGCCGTGCGCTGGAAGAAAACCATCGGCGACATGGCGCAGCGGCCCGGACACATGAATGATTCTTGGGGCTATTGGTCCACCGATGGTTTTGGCGCGCACGAATTTTTTCAGTTTTGCGAAGACCTGGGCATGGAACCGCTTTACGGCATTAACGCCGGTTTGATGCTTGGCTACAACGGCAGCACGAACAACACCATTCCCATTGCCGACATGGGGCCGTGGGTGCAGGACGCGCTGGATTTGATTCAATATGCCAACGGCGACACGAACACGACCTGGGGCGCACAGCGCGCGGCCAACGGCCATCCCGCGCCGTTCAATTTGAAATTTCTGGAAATCGGCAACGAGAACGGCGGCGCATATTACGACGCGCGCTATACTTTGTTTTATGACGCCATTAAATCGAATTACCCCAATATCCATTTGATCGCGCCGGGCAATTGGTCGGGCGGTCCGCCCACCAGCCGGCCGGTGGAAATCAAGGACGAACATTACTATTCCAGTCCGGCGACGTTCATTTCCTACGCGACGAAATATGACAGCTACAGCCGCAGCGGTTCGAAAGTTTTTGTCGGCGAATATGCGGTGACTTCCGGCTATGGCACTTATGGCAATCTTTCCGCCGCGCTGGGCGAAGCGGCTTTTATGACCGGCATGGAACGTAATTCCGACATCGTCCAACTGGCTTCCTACGCGCCGCTGTTTGCGAACGTGAACGGCATTCAGTGGAAACCGGACATGATTTACTACGACAGTTCGCGCGGCACGTTTAGCACGCCGTCGTATTACGTCCAGGAATTGTTCAGCCAGAATCGCGGCGATGCGGTCCTGCCGGAAACGATTGTGCTGACCACCAATCTGGCCACGACCTTCCGCGGCGGGATTGGCCTCGGCTCCTGGAACACCTCGGTGCAATACACCAACCTCGTGGTGACGAGCAACGGGGTGACGCTGTATCAAAGCGATTTTGTCAATCAAGGCACGAACGGCTGGCGCGTTTTCAACGGCGCTTGGAACACCAACGCCGGATTGTATCAGCAAACCAATCTCATCACGGATTGCTACGCTACGTCCGGCAGCACGAATTGGGCGAATTACACCCTCACGCTGCAGGCTCGCAAGATCAGCGGCGCCGAAGGTTTTCTCATCCTGTTCGATTTTCTCGACGACAATAATCTGACGTGGTGGAACGTCGGCGGTTGGGGCAACACGCTGGACGGCGTCGAACAAATCGCCGGCGGCACCAAGACGCTCATCAGCAACCAGGTGACGCAAAACATTGCGACCAACACCTGGTATAACATCCGCATCGTGCTGACCGATTCAACCATTCAGTGCTACTTGAACAATGCGCTCATTCAAACCGTCGCCTATCCCAGCGGCGTGCTCGCGTCGTCCAGTTATTCCAAAGCCGGCAGCCAGATCATCATCAAGGCTGTCAATCCTTACAGCGCGCCGATCAGCACGACGTTCAATGTCGCTGGTGTGAATGCCATCGCGCCGAACGCCACGGTCGTGCAATTGACTTCGGGCGGCGCGACGGATGAAAATTCCCTGGCATCGCCGACGCATGTTTTTCCGGTCACCAATGCCATCGCGAACGCGGGCACGAATTTTACGCTCCTGCTACCGGCGAATTCGCTGTCCGTGCTTCGGCTCAACGCGAGCGGCATCAATTCCTACACGAACTTGCAGGTGCAATGTGCTTCGCCGATTTACAGCGGCCAGCTCACGGCGTCCACCGTTTGGGGACAGCTCGCTGGCAATTGGCTCAACCTCTCCACCAATGCCAGCCATGCCATAACTTACGCCTCGGCCAACACGAACATCGCGGTCGTGGACATCAATGGCAACGTGACCGGCGTGGGTTCGGGCACTACGAGTATTATTGCCACCTACGCCAGCCTGGGCTTGTCCGCCACGCAAAGCGTGTCGGTCATTTATGTGCCGACGACGCTCGTGCATCGTTACAGCTTCAGCGAAACTACCGGCACAAACGCCGCCGACTCAGTCGGTGGTCAAGCATGGAGCGGCACGCTGCCGCGCGGCGGCACCTTTGGCGGCGGTCAACTGGCGCTGGCCGCCGCCAGCCAGCAATACGTGCAATTGCCGGCGAACATCGTGAGCAATTACAGCGCGGTGACGATTGAAGCGTGGCTCACGTTTCCTGATCAATTGCCGGTGAACTGTTTCTTTTTCGGCTTCGGCAACACCAACGGCACTGCGGGAGCGAATTATATTTTTTGCGCGCCGCAAAGCGGGCGCATCGCGATCACCAGCGGCAACTATGCGAGTGAGCAAAACGCCTACGGCAATTTTGATTTCAGCTTCCACACCAATTTCCATGTGACGGCGGTATTTAATCCTCCGGCGGGCTATGTCGCGCTTTACACGAACGGCATTCTGGCGGGCCTCAACAACGCCGTGACCACGCAGTTTAGTTCGGTGAACGATGTTTACAGCTATATTGGCCGATCGCTTTACAGCGGCGATCCGTATCCGGATTTCACGCTGGACGAGTTCCGCATTTACAACGGGGCGTTAAGCGCCAATGAAATCGCCGCCACGCAGGTGCTCGGATCGGGGCAATTGCTGACGACGGCGAGCCCGGTCATCAGCGCCGCCGTCAGCGGTGGCAGTCTGACGTTGTCGTGGCCGGTGGCCGCGGCGGGTTACACGGTGATGACGACGACAAATCTGTTTGGCGGCAACTGGTCACCGGCGGTCGCGACACCGCAAATCAACGGCAGCCAGTGGCAGGTAATCCTGCCCGAATCCGGCAGCGCGCAGTTTTATCAATTGTTGAAATAACGGCGGACAAAATGGAACTCAAACAATCCGTGCGACTGACGGCGAAATGCTGGTGACGGTTCAAATTGTTCTCGCTGCTAAAAAATCCACAGTCTTGATCGTCCGCCATTGGACGGGATTCTTCAAATTGCCAGCAAAATTGATTTTTAAGGGTTGGCATCACGTTTGCTAAAGTGGTATCGGTTGCGGTTTTTGTTGTGGTTTTGGGTGGGGAGCCGCAGCAGCCTTGGAAGTTTGTGGGGACTGACTTCCGCTGGCCGCTGCGGTGCTGAAGACAAGGAGAAACACGACGCACGCGCCCGCTGGTTTGCCTGTGGACTCAACCGCGCATGATCAAGGAGGCGGTGGTTGACTACAGCCGGATTAAATGGGCGCGTGCGCGTGGTTTAAAAATTATGCCTGGATTGATGCAGCTTCATCTTCTCGTCGTGACAGTCCGCGCCGCGTGGTTTAATTTTCGCGGATGGAAAAAACGACACTGACGCTCGGCCACTCGCCCGATCCCGATGACGCCTTCATGTTTTACGCGCTCGCGAAGGAGCTGATTCCGACGCACGGATTTCATTTCACCCATATTTTGCAGGACATTCAGACGCTGAACGAGCGCGCCACGCGTGGCGAGCTGGACATTTCCGCCGTCAGCATCCACGCCTACGCCTACGTCTCCGACAAATATGCGCTGCTCCCCAGCGGCGCGAGCATGGGCGACGGCTACGGCCCGATGCTCGTGGCGAAAAATAAATTTTCCCGCGAGGAAATCCTGAAAAAGAAAATCGCGGTGCCCGGCACCATGACCAGCGCGTTTCTCGCGCTGCAACTCTGGCTCGGCATACCGGCGAAGGAATTCAATTATGTCGTCGTGCCGTTCGACCAGATTTTCGCGGCGGTGAAAAATGGCACGGCCGAGGTCGGTTTGATCATCCACGAAGGCCAGCTCACTTTCCAAAATGAAAAACTCGTCTTGTGCGAAGACCTCGGCGTCTGGTGGGGCAAACAAAACGACGGCCTGCCGCTGCCGCTGGGCGGCAATGTGATTCACAAAAAATTTGATCCCGCCACGCGCAAAAAAATTTCCGACACGCTCACCGCCAGCATTCAGTTCAGCCTCGACCACCGGCCGGAAGCCGTGCAACACGCGCTGCAATACGCCCGCGACATGGGCCATGAGCTCGCCGACAAATTTGTCGGCATGTATGTCAATCACTGGACGCTGGATTACGGCGAGAAAGGCCGGGAATCCATCCGCCGCTTCCTCGGCCAGGCGTTTGAGCGCGGGCTGATTCCGCATCGGCAGGAATTGGAATTCGTCGTCTGACCGCCGGTAAATCAAGCTCCCGATGCGGCCCGCCGGCAAATGAAAGTTGGCAAACAGATCAGCGGTAAAAACCAGGCTGGCGCGGCGGGTTGGCGGGCTCAAGCCGCAGATTTGTTTGCGCGTCCGCTGATCATCGCGTTGCTGCTGGTGGTGGTTACGTTGTTTGTTTATTGGCCCGTCCGGCAATGCGGTTTTTTGGGTTATGACGATCCGCTTTATTTTTCTGAAAATGCGCAGGTTCAAAACGGTTTGACCGCCGGCAATTTTGGCTGGGCCTTCACCACCGGCGCGGCGGCCAACTGGCATCCGCTGACCTGGCTGTCGCTGATGCTGGACGCGGAAATTTTTGGCAACCATCCCGAAGGCCCGCACCTCGTCAATCTGCTGTTCCACCTCGCCAACACGGTTTGGGTGTTTGCCTTGTTCCGCCGGTTGACGGGTGCCACCGGCCGCAGCGCGATGCTGGCGGCACTGTTCGCCCTGCATCCGCTGCATGTGGAATCGGTGGCGTGGATCGCCGAGCGCAAGGATTTATTGTGCGCGTTTTTTGTGCTGCTGACCATGCTGGCTTACGGGCGTTATGTCGGTTTTTCCAAAGTCCAAAGTCCAAAGTCCAAAGTCAGTTATTTTTTGTCGCTCGTCTTTTTCGCGCTCGCCCTGATGAGCAAGCCGATGGCCGTGACGCTGCCATTCCTGCTGCTGCTGCTGGACTGGTGGCCGCTGAACCGAATTTCAAATTTCAAATTTCAAATTTCAATTGCCGCCAGCGCGCATGGCTTTCCAACGCCGAAATTTCTGCTGCGGGAAAAAATTCCCTTCTTCGGTTTGAGCGTGGCGGCCAGCTTGGTCACCTTTCTGGTGCAGCAAAACAGCGCGGCGGTGGCGACGCTGACGACCTTGCCGCTTTCGGCGCGAATGGAAAATGCCTTTGTCTCTTATTTGCGCTATTCGGCCAAAACCGTCTGGCCGGCCACGCTGGCCAATCCCTATCCGCATCCGGGCCATTGGCCGGCGGCGCTGGTGATCGTTTCCGTTTTGTTTTTTGCGGGCCTGGGCGTCGCGGCGTTTTGGTGGGCGCGCAAATTCCCATTTTTCTTCACCGGCTGGTTTTGGTTCGCCGGGATGCTCGTTCCGGTAATCGGCCTGGTGCAGGTCGGCACGCAAGCCATGGCGGATCGCTATGCTTATTTGCCGGTGATCGGCTGGTTGATTATTTTTGTCTGGGGGCTGGCGCAATTGGCCGCGCGCAAACATTTTTCCAAAATGCTGGTTGCGACCGCCGCGCTGGCAATGCTCGCGGCCTGCGCGATTAAAACCCGGGCGCAACTGGCATTTTGGCAGAATGACCGGACGCTTTTCAGTCATGCGCTGGCCGTGACCAAAAACAATTACACCGCCAGCCTCAACCTCGGAACCTGGCTTGCGAAAAACGGACAGCCCGAGGCGGCGCTGGCGCAATATCGCGCGGCGCTCGGCATGAATCCGACCGATCCGCTCGTGCTATATGATTTGGGCAACGCCTTCGCCAGCCTGGGCAAGCTGGACGAGGCGGTCGAGAATTACCGGCGCGCGTTGCAAACTGCGCCCGGCCGGCCGAACATTTTGAACAATTTGGGCTGTGCGCTGCTGGGGCAAAACCAGTTGCCGGAGGCGATCACCAATTTTGAGGCCGCATTGCAGGCGCAGCCGGATTTCGCTTATGCCCACAACAGTCTCGGCACCGCCTTGTTCAAGCAGGGCCGGTTTGACGCGGCGGCGGAGCATTTTTACGCGGCGGTGAAACTGGCGCCGGACAATCCGCAGTTCGGCGTGAATCTGGGCGACGCGCTCGTCCGGTTGGGCCGGCCACAGGCGGCGGCAGAATGTTATCGGCGGGCGTTGCAGCTTGATCCGGGCAATCAGGAAATCGCCGCCAAAATCAACGCGCTCGGCACGCGACCGGGAAACTAAAAGACGCTCCAGCGGTGGCAAAATAAAGATTGTCACGAGGCGTTTCTTTGTTATGCTGGCGATCCTTTTTCCGGCGTGAAACTCATGCCGGTGAAGGGCAACGGCCTTCAAATTTGCCTTCGTGTGAAAGCAAGCGGCCATAACAACACCAAACCTAATCTCGTGTTCCGCGAGATGCCTCGAAAATGATTCGGGGTGACAACCAAAGGAAAATTGTGAGCACTATCGGCATTAAAGAATTGTTGGAAGCAGGCGTCCATTTTGGACATCAGACGAAGCGTTGGAATCCCAAGATGAAACCGTTCATCTTCGACGCGCGCAACGGCATTCACATCATTGATTTGAGCAAAACCGAGGCGCAGTTGGATGCGGCCTTGGGCTATCTCGCCACCGCCGTGCGCAAAGGCGGAAAAATTTTGTTCGTCGGCACCAAGAAGCAGGCGCAGATTTGCGTCAAGGAAACGGCCAAGGAAACCGGCCAGATGTTCGTGGTCGAGCGCTGGCTCGGCGGCACGCTGACGAATTTCGCCACGGTCAAAACTTCCATCAAGCGCCTCAAGGAAATTGAGCGCTGGGAAACCGACGGCACGCTCTCCGGCTACGTCAAGCAGGAGCAGGCCGCCATCCGCCGCGAAGGTTCGCGCCTGTTCAAATATTTCGACGGCCTCCGCGAGCTGGACAAGATGCCCGCCGCGCTGTTTGTCGTGGACGTGAAGCGCGAACACAACGCCGTGGCCGAAGCCAAGAAGCTCGGTATTCCGGTCGTGGCGCTCGTGGATACGAACAGCGATCCTGAAGACGCCGATTATCCGATCGCCGCGAACGACGACGCCATCCGCTCCGTGCGTTTGCTGCTCGGTGCCGTTTCGTCGGCCATCACGCAGGCGCGCGCGGAATTTGAATCCAAAAAATCCCGCCGCGTGAATGAAGAAGCCCCGGCCGCCGAAGCCAAACCGACTGAAGCTGTGCCCGTGGCGACGGCGACTGCGGCTGCGGCTTAACTGATTTGGCGGGACGCGGAAGAAAAAGTTTCTCCGCGTCCCGTTCATTAATTTCCAACTGACGACTAATAAATTTTTCTATGGCTGAAATCACTGCTACAAATGTGGCCAAGCTCCGCGAAATGACGGGCGTTGGCATGATGGAATGTAAAAAGGCGCTCGTCGAAGCGCAGGGCAGCATCGAGGCTGCCGTGGATTTGCTCCGCAAATCCGGGGCCGCCAGCGCCGCAAAAAAAGCCACGCGCGAAGCCCGCGAAGGCGTCATCGCCCAGTTCATCGCGCCCGGCGGCCAATCCGGCGTGCTGGTGGAAGTGAATTGTGAAACTGATTTCGTTGCGCGCAACGAGGCGTTCCGCGCCTTCGCTGACGAGGTGGCGAAGAAGGTTGCCGCCAATCCGAACGTGAATCTCGAAGCGGACCGCGAAGCCGCCGTCGGCAAGATGGGTGAGAATATCAAGATCACCCGCAACGCGCGGTTGGAAGTTTCCGGCAACGGTCTCGTCGCCGCTTACATCCACCTCGGCGCGAAAGTCGGCGTGCTCGTCGAAGTCGGTGCCGGCAAGCCCGAAACCACCGGCAAGGAAGAATTCAAGCAGCTCGTGAAAGACATCACGCTGCAAATCGCCGCCGGTTTTCCGCAGGTGGTTTCGCGCGATAACGTGTCGCCCGCCGTCATCGCCAAGGAACGTGAGATTGCCGCGAACTCTGATCGTTTGAAAGGCAAGCCCGCCGCCGCGATGGAAAAAATCCTGGCTGGTGTGCTGGACAAATTCTTCCAGACTTACTGCCTCGTTGACCAAGGCTTCGTGAAACGCAATTCCGAAGTCAGCGTCAAGGAACACGTCGCCCAGATCAGCAAACAGCTCGGTGACGAAATCGTCATCCGCCGTTTCGTCCGTTTCCAAGTGGGCGAAGCCGTGGCGGCTTGAACTGCGGTTAAAATCTTTCCCAAGCGTCCGGCAACGGACGCCTTTTTTATTTGTAGTTCCGGCTGCGCGGGCACCGTCGGCAGCGTTGTTTCCAACCGCTTGCCGTCCGCGATCATCCGTTTATTCTTGATTTTCTACTCGGCATCTGCTTAACTACTTATACGTATTTTATTAATTTATGTTTGCGTCCGGCCAGAAACGGTTGTGCGCTTTAAATTGAGCAGTTGCGGCAAAATCAAGGATCACCATGAAAAACCACCCGGCCATTTTCAAATGCTTGAAAGGGGGCGGACTGTTCCTGCTGGCGGCGGCAATGCTGCTTCCGCCGTGCGCCCGCGCGGGGCTGACTTTTGTGCTGGATCTTTATCGGGACAATCAAGGCCAGAGTTATGTTTTTTACACACCGATGGCCACCAACAACCTCGCCCCCGCCGCGCCGCTCGGAACCTACGTCATCAGCTCGCCGGGCTGGCCGACGAACGGGTCGCAACGCGGGTTTGATCTGACTGCCAGCGGCCTGGTGGATCGTTACGAGTTTGATTCTGAATATGGCTACGGAGATTTCGATTCCGCTTGGCAGCAGATCACGAGCGGTCATTGGAGCATACTTTTCACCAACGCCACCACCACTAATTACTTTACCTTCACGGTCAGCGCTGCCGGCGTCAGCAGCAATGTGCTGCCGGCGACAGTTATTACGTCGCCGACGGACGGCGAGTATATTCCCACCAATCTGCCAACTTTTTCCTGGCAGGGGCCGTCCGGCTGGGCCGTTCGGGAAGATGTTCAAGTGCATAACGATTCTTATTCCTTTTATCAGGACACGAATCTCCCGGCGTCGCAGAATAATTGGACCGTGCCGGTGCCGCTGGGCACGGGCTATACTTTTCATCTCAACTATCTCACGAATTTTGCGACGCCCGTTTTCGTGGCAAGCACGCCGCTGAACACCAGTAACGCCCAGCCACTTTCCGGGTGGTCGTCCGCCAATATTCTGGAATCCGGCATGGATATTGGCTTCACACTTTTTACTCCCGGCCCGCCGACCCTGGGGCATACGAACCTTGCCTTTTGGACCTTTGACGGGAACACGTTGTTTGCCGCCGACGTTTCGGGACATGGCAACAACATGAATGGTTATGCCTGGTTCACACAGCCGCCCTACATCACCAATGACGCGGTCTTCGGGCCGTATGCCGCCGGTTTCGCGGGTGGCGGCTGGCTGACGCCGCCGACCAATCTGGTCGCGGCTCTGGCCGGCAGCTTCTCGGTTTCGCTGTGGGTCCGGACAACCAACGCGCCGGGCACTGAGCTGGGCGCGGCGGATTCCGGTGGCGGCCTGTTGGCGGCCAATAGCGACCTGACGATTCCGATGGCATTGACCGGCAGCGAGCTGGCGTTTCTGACCGGCGGCAATCCGGCCAACACTTTGCATTCGGCCACGCCGATTAATACCGGCAATTACACGCATGTCGTCGTGACGCGGGACGCTGGCAGCGGGCGGAAAATCATTTATATCAACGGTGTGGTGGATGCGGCCAATTACGGTGCCCCTGGCCGGCTGACCGCCGCCGACACGCCGGAGCTTTTCATCGGCGAAAACACTTCGTTTGCGAATGATTTTGTCGGCGATCTGGATCAGATCCAGATTTATTCCGGCGTCCTGTCGAGCAATGAAGTGACTTATTTGCACCTCAATCCGGGCACCAATGTCGCCGACACCACCAGCCAGGATGTCAGCGTGCCGCTGGTTGCCAGTTATGATTTTGAAATCACCAATACTCCCGGGGCCGACAATTCCGGTCATGGCAACGATTCAAACTGCGGCAGCGGCAACGGCGGCACCAATTACGATACTTATGTCACCAATGCCGCGTTTGGATCTTATGCGCGCCAATTTTTTGGCGACACCTCCATCTGCTTCGCGCCCGGCGCGACTTGTTTCAACAGCCTTTCCAACGCGTTGAGCCGCAGCTTTTCCGTTTCGGCGTGGATTAAGACCACCAACACGGTGGATCAGGATGACGCGAACGCTTATTTCGGCGCGCCAATCCTGTTTGCCTACAGTTCTTTCTCCAACAGTGTGATTCCGCTGGCCATCACCGGCAGCAAAGCGGCGTTCACCGTCAACGATCCAACCGGCGCGGACACCACGCTCCACTCCACCACCACGGTCAATGACGGCCAGTATCATTTTCTCACCGCCACGCGCAATCAAACCAACGGGGTGATGAACCTTTATGTGGATGGCAGTCTCAATGCCACCGCCGCGGGGCCCACCAATCCCATTATTCTGACCTCGCTCATTTTCCTGGCCGGCGGCTATTACGTGAACTACACCGGCGTGCTGGATGATGTGCGGATTTATGCCGGCGAACTCAATACCAATGACGTTGCCATTTTGTATGGCCACCCGCTTTTTACCTTGGGCGGCGCGCTCAACGCCCAGGCGCTGACTTGGACCACCATGGATGGCGACACGCCTTGGTTCGTGGAAACCACCAACACCGAGGACGGCGTTTCGGCCGCCCAAAGCGGCGTGGTGACCAATAGTCAAAGCTCCATCATCTCCACCACCGTGACCGGGCCGGGCACGCTGACGTTCTTCTGGTCCAGCCAGGATGCCGGTGGCAACTTTGATTACGAGTTCGACATAGATAATGGCTATGCCGACGACATTTTTTACAACACCGCTTGGTATCAGGACGGTCCGTTCAATCTTTCCGCCGGCCCACATACCTTGAGTTGGACCGTCAATGCCAATGGCGACAACGATCCCACGGAAGCCGGCTTTCTTGACCAAGTAAGCTTTGTGCCCAATGCGCCGGTCAACTTGTTGAATCCGCAGGCCGTGGGGGCAAACTTCCAGTTCTCATTCCAATCGCAAATGGGTTTCACCTACGCCGTTCAATACGCCACCAACTTGGTGGCTGGCGGCTGGCAGACTTTCACCACCGTCACCGGTGACGGCACCATCGTAACCGTGCCCGTGCCGCTGGCCACTTTCAGCCCCTCCAAGCAAGGTTTCATCCGGGTTGCGACGCAATAGGCTTGCCGCCGGCAAAACAAAATCATCCGCCCGGCGTCAGCCATCATTATTTTGCGGCGGTTTTCAGGTGCAAAATGACATGGCGCGCGGATGCCGTGTCATACGCTTCAAAAATCGGTTTCCGCAGTCGGCGATCCGGCTGCGGTTGATCAAGCCTGGGCTTCATCACGCAGGTTTCCACAAGCATGAGCGTTTGCTCAACCACGACTAGGAATGGCCGTGCTCCCCAATTTCAAAATTCGGGAACCTTGGCGGACTGCGCGCGATATTCTCTTCATCGTTTGGGCTTGCCATTTCGCCCCGGCTCGGCCATTCAATTCACCGAACCAGTTGGCCAACCTGTTGAACCACTTATGAAAAAAATTCTTTTCCTCACCCTCACGCTCGTCACTTTTGGCCTCGCGCCGGCTTTCGCCCAGTTTGGCCCGCGCGGCGGCGCGCAAGGACCGCATTTCGGCGGCGCGCTGGACCAGCTTTTCGGCGAGCATAAAACTTTCTCCGCCGTGATGGAGTTTCAGACCAGCGGTCAGAGCGGTGAAAACGTCATCCTGCCCGGCAAGCTGAGTTTCGACGGCGGCAAATCGCGGTTTGAAATGAACTTGAGCGAAGCGCAAGGCACCAAGATGCCGGCCAGCGCGCTCGCGCAGATGAAGGCCATGGGTATGGACTCGATCATTACCATCACCCGCCCCGACCTGAAACTCACCTACCTGGTTTATCCCGGCCTGAACAGTTATGCCGCCATGCCTCAGTCCGACTCCTCCGCCGGCGCGGACGCCGCCGATTTCAAGGTTGAGACCGCCGAACTTGGCAAGGAGACGGTGGCTGGCCATGACTGCGTCAAAAACAAAGTCACGGTCACCGACAAGGATGGTGCCAAGCATGAATCCACCGTCTGGAATGCCACCGACCTGAAAAACTTTCCGGTGAAAATCGTGACCGGCGAGCAAGGCCAGAACGCCACGATGCGGTTTAAAAACATTTCGTTCGACCAGCCCGCCGCCAGTTTGTTTGAAACCCCCGCCGGCTTCACCAAATACGACAACGTCCAGACCATGATGCAGACCGAAATGATGAAGCATTTGGGCGGTGCCATGGGCCAACAGTAACATGTCCGCCCCCGCGCCGGCGCTGCAATGGCTCCGCACCGGCCAGGAAGTTTTCCCGGCCATGCTGACCGCCATCCACGCGGCTCGTGAATCCATCCGGCTGGAAACCTATATCTGCACGGATGGAAAAATCGGCCGGCAATTTCGCGATGCGCTGGTCCGCGCGGCCCAGCGCGGCGTGCGTGTTTCCATGCTGGTGGACGCCCTCGGCTGCTGGCTTTTATCCGACACCTTTTTCGAGCCGCTGATCGCGGCGGGCGGAAAAGTCCACCGGTTTAATCCGCTCCATCTCTGGCGTTTTGGCGTGCGGGACCACCGCAAGCTGTTGGTCTGCGACGAGCGCACGGCGTTCATCGGCGGCTTCAACCTGGCCGATGAATACGCCGGCGACGGTGTGAACAGCGGCTGGTGCGACCTCGGCGTGCGGATTGAAACCGGCGCGGTGGTCGGGGAACTGGCGTCGTCGTTTGATGAATTATTTGCCCTCGCCGATTTTCGGCGCAAGCCGCTGCTGCGCCTGCGCGCGTTCAAGCGCCGGCGCAAATCCCGCGTCCTGCCCGCCGAAATACCATTCTGGAGCCGGCCCGGCCCGGCCGCCAGTCCGCTCCATTCCGGACTGCACCAAGACTTTGTCCGCGCGCAGGAGGTGCGGATCATGACCGCGTATTTTCTGCCGACGCGGAAATTGCGCCACGATTTATTGCGGTTGATGCGCCGGGGCGGACGAGTGCGGTTGATCCTCGCCGGCAAATCCGATGTGCTGCTGGCGCAACTGGCCGGGCGCAGTCTGTATCACCGGCTGCTGACGGCGGGCGTGGAGATTTACGAATATCAGCCGCAGATCCTGCACGCCAAGCTGGTCATCGTGGATCACACTGCCTACGTCGGCTCCGCGAATTTTGATGTGCGCAGCCTCAAGCTGAACTATGAGCTGATGCTGCGCTTTGAAGAAAAAGCCTTCACCGCCACCGCGCGGGAAATATTCGACGACACGCTGAAACATTGCCGGAAAATTGAGCTGCCCGCATGGCGCGCGTCGCAGTCGTTCTGGCCGCGCTGGCAGCAATACTGGGCGCATTTTCTGCTGGCTCGGGTGGATGTTTTCTGCGCGCTGCGGCAGTTTCAAGCGTTGGCAAAATGACAGGTTCGTCGTCCCCGGCTTGCCGCCGCGCATTTTTCTTGGCATCCTTTGCGCGATGAAAAAGAAACATTCCGCAATCAATCCGCGTCCCTTTTCCAGCATCCTGTTTGACGGTGATGAACGCGCCGCCGCCCGCGCCATGCTGTATCCCGTCGGTTTCAAAGAAGAAGATTTTAAGAAGCCGCTCATCGGCGTCGCCTCGACGTGGAGCGATGTCACGCCGTGCAACATGCACATTGACAAACTTGCGCTCGAATCCGAAAAGGGCGTGAACGAAGGCGGCGGCAAGGCCATCATTTTTAATACCATCACCATTTCCGACGGCATCTCGATGGGCACCGAAGGCATGAAATATTCGCTCGTCTCGCGCGAGGTCATCGCCGATTCCATCGAAACCGTCGTGGGCTGCGCCGGCATGGACGGCTATGTGGCCATTGGCGGCTGCGACAAAAACATGCCCGGCTCGCTCATCGCCATCGCGCGCATGAACCGTCCCGCTGTGTTTGTCTATGGCGGCACGGTGCTGCCTGGTTGCATCACCGGCGACGCGCGCAAGCTGGACATCGTTTCTGTGTTTGAAGCTGTCGGCGCGCATGCGAACCACAAAATCACCGAAGAAGAATTTAAGAAGGTGGAGCAGTGCGCCATTCCCGGTGCCGGTTCCTGCGGCGGCATGTATACCGCCAACACCATGGCCAGCGCCATCGAGGCGCTTGGCATGAGTCTGCCGAACAGCTCCGCACAAAACGCCGTTTCGCCCGCCAAGATGGATGATTGCCGCCGCGCCGGTGCCGCCGTGGTGAAAATGTTGCAGCTCGGCATCAAGCCGCTGGACATCCTCACGAAGAAAGCGTTTGAGAACGCCATCACCGTGGTCATCGCGCTCGGCGGTTCCACGAACGCCGTGCTCCATTTGCTCGCCATCGCGCACGCCGCGAAGGTGAAGCTGACCATTGACGATTTTACGCGCATCGGCAAACGCGTGCCCGTGCTCGCCGATTTGAAGCCGAGCGGCAAGCATCTCATGTCCGAACTCGTCGCCATCGGCGGCATCCGGCCGCTGATGAAAATGTTGCTCGACAAAAAATTACTCCACGGCGATTGCCTGACCGTCACCGGCGAAACCATGGCCGAAACATTGCGTGACGTGAAACCGTATCCGTCTTACCAGACCATCATTCACGGCTTCGACAATCCTATCAAGAAAGACAGCCATCTCGTCATCCTGCGCGGCAACCTCGCCAGCGACGGCGCGGTGGCGAAGATTTCCGGCAAGGAAGGATTACACTTTGAAGGCAAAGCCATCGTGTTTGAATCCGAGGAGAAGGCGATGAAGGCCATTCTCAACGGCACCGTCAAAAAAGGCCACGTCATCGTCATCCGCTACGAAGGACCGAAGGGCGGACCCGGCATGAGGGAAATGCTTTCGCCCACCTCCGCCATCATGGGCAAAGGCTTGGGCAAAGACGTCGCGCTCATCACCGACGGACGGTTTTCCGGCGGCAGCCACGGCTTCGTGGTGGGGCACATCACGCCGGAGGCTTACGTGGGCGGGACGATAGCGCTCGTGAGGAACGGCGACCCCATTCGCATTGACGCCGAGAAGCGGGAACTGACGCTGGCCATTCCGGCGAAGGAACTGGCCGCGCGCCGCAAGGCGTGGAAGAAGCCCGCGCCCCGCTACACGCGCGGTGTGCTGGCCAAATACGCCGCCCACGTCACCAGCGCCTCGCTCGGCGCGGTGACGGATGATGATTTGAAGTTGTGACAGAATTTCGGTCGGGGCAAATCGAAAATGTTCCCGTCAAACCTTTATGCGTAGTTTCATTTTTAGAACGCTCTTAGCGGGAATGATCTTCCCGCTTATGGCTTCGTCTGAACAAATTCTTCCAAGAGAATTACAATATTTGCCTGTTCTTATCGAGATACCCTTGGCCGATAAAATCAATAGCTCTTTCGGAACGGGAATTTTCCTATGGGAATCGAATAAATTGTTTTTAGTTACTGCTTCTCATTGCATATTTGATGCATCCAGCACTAACAGGTCGCAATTAATAAATTCAAATGCTGTGATTGCCTCACTCCTGCCCAAAAAGGACTCAAAAGATAAAGAGTCCTTCGCACTTGACCTCAAACAATTAAGCGACGATGAATGAATTAAGCGGCATGGTAGCCATGATGTGGCAGTCATTTACATCGCTCCACAGATTGGCCCAGACAGCAACAACATGACTCAAAGCTACCGCACACCCGGCGTTCAACCATTATTTCCGGGAGGTCTTGGAGCGACACATTTCACGACGGATATCTGCACGCTGTTCACCAATGTTCCCGATGGCAATGAAACCTATATTCTTGGCTACCCGGTAGAGCTTTTTAACAAAAAAATTCCGTTGGAAGTTGATTTTGACTTTCCGATGATCCGCAAGGGTATTGTTTCTCAGAAAAACCGAAAAACACTGAAGTTGATTATTGATTCAGGTGTTTACGGCGGGAACAGCGGTGGTCCCGTATTAATCCTCAACGAGAATCAATTCAAATTGGTCGGACTAATAACACAATTCGTTCCCGTTTCGACAAGAATTGTTCCAGAGGCTGGCGTGACAAACAGTGTTCTTGTCAACTCCGGGTATGGCGTGGTCGAACCCATTGATTTTGCATTGGAACTGATGAGAGAATTTTAATCCGACAACAGGGTCGCTTTGGAATCCCAACGTGTTCCCCTTCAGCCCAGGGTTGGTCCGAGCCGGACTGGCGAGGAGCTACCCTGGGTCATCCGTCCCAAATCTTTTCCAACCACAACGGGGTTGCATCACCGTTCCACGCACCGGGCTTCAACCCCGTCAGGGTTTGATTTCATTTATGACCCAACACCCGGCGTAGTCGCTGCGCGTCAACGCCGGGCTGAATGATTTTGCTCCGTTGGAGCAAGGCGGCCATAATGGCGTTGTGACGGCGACAACCGCTCTCGACAAACAAATTGAACGCTACCGCCAGATGACTGGCGAACAGCGTCTGAAGATTGCGCTGGAGTTGCACGAGCTGGCCTGCAACGTGACGCGCGAAGGAATCCGCCATCAAAACCCCAACGCGGATGAAGTCGAGGTGGAACGCTTGCTTCATCAGCGAATTCAACTGGCAAATTCCCAGAAGCAGAAAGGCGAAATTGCCGTTGCCATGAAACTTGGGTGAAAGCTGCCAAGCTCAAACCAGACCTCCAGTTTCCACCGTTTTGTCCGATATAAAAGGCGCGGAAATCTCCGTCCGATTATGAAACTGTTCCAGCTCATTTATGCGAGCGCGGCCGCCAAGCCATTTACGCCGACGGAACTGCGGGAATTGCTGCGCCAGGCGCGGATCAAAAACGAGCGCTTGGACATCACGGGGATGCTGCTCTATCACCAAGGTTCGTTCCTACAGGTGCTCGAAGGGCCGGCCTCGGCGGTGAATCCTTTGCTGGACACCATCGGGAATGATCGGCGGCACAACCAGCTGATGCTCCTGTTGCGGCGCGAGATTGCAGCGCGGAATTTCGCGGATTGGAAAATGGGGTTTGTGGATGTCGCGGCGCAGTCCCAGGCGCTGCCGGGTTTTCGGGATTATTTCAAGTCCCACAGTTCCTTTCTCGATCTGCTGGGCGAGCCTAAAACGGTGGAGCGCGTGCTGGACGGTTTCCGCGATGGCCAATGGCGGCAGTATATTGCCAGCGAGTAGGCTCCCGTCCAAAATCATTTTCCATCCCACTGCGGCAACGGGCGCATTTCGGGGCCGGCAGGGAGTGGTTGCAGTGCGCCAGCTAATGCAATCTTGCCAAGCGCGCGGGCGTTTTGTCTAATCTGGCGTGCTCAATCAGCAAACGCTCAATCATTCCGCCAGTTTTTCCGGCATCGGCCTGCACAGCGGCAACCGGGTGAACATGACGATTCTGCCCGCGCCGGCAAACAGTGGCGTGCGCTTCCGCCGCGTGGATTTGGACGGCAAGCCGGAAATCGAGGCGCGCGTGGAAAATGTCTCGGAGACGAACCGCTCCACGACGCTCGCCAAAGGCAATGTCAAAGTCCACACGGTGGAGCATGTGCTTGCCGCGCTGGCGGGCTACGGCATTGACAACGCGGTGATCGAGCTGGACGCGAATGAACCGCCGATTGCGGATGGCAGCTCGCGGGAGTTTTGCAAAATCATTTCGGCCGCGGGCGTGGTGGCGCAGGCGGAGAAGCGCGAATTTTTCACGCCGACGGAGCCGATTGAATTGTCGCTGGGCGAGACGACGATGACGCTGTTCCCAGACGAGAATTTCAAAATCACCTGCACGAGTGCGGACAAGCAGGGCCGGTTCACGCAGTTTTATTCCACCGAAGTCAACCCGCAGACGTGGGAGAAGGAACTGGCGCACGCGCGGACATTTTGTTTTTTCGAGGAGATCGAATTTCTGTTCAAGAACGGCCTGATCAAGGGCGGCAGTCTGGAAAATGCGGTGGTGATTCGCGACGACGCGGTGCTGACGACGGAGCCGCTGCGCTATCGCGAAGAATTTGTGCGGCATAAGATGCTGGATATCGTCGGCGACCTGTCGCTGCTCGGCCGGCCGATTCGCGGCCACGTCATCGCGGCTCGGCCCGGCCATGCGGCGAACGCCGAGCTGGTGAAAAAGATGGTGGAGCAGATCAATAAGCCGTTGCGCGCGCAGCAGACGTTTTCCCCGCCGCCGGGCAAGCCGGTGCCGGAACCGCTGGCGGCGGCGGGCGGCGCGATGGGGATTGAGGAAATCATGAAGATGCTGCCGCACCGGTATCCGATTTTGCTGGTGGACCGGATTTTGAAAATGGAGGGCAACAGCATCGTCGGCGTGAAAAACGTGACGATGAATGAGCCGCATTTCACCGGCCATTTTCCGGGGCACCCGATCATGCCGGGCGTGTTGCAGCTCGAAGCGATGGCGCAGGTCGCGGGCATTCTGCTCCTCAAGCGCATCGAGGCGGCGAACCAGATCGCGTATTTCATGTCGGCGGAAGAGGTAAAATGGCGCAAGCCGGTGGTGCCAGGCGACGTGCTCGTGATCGAGGTCGAGCTGACGAAGATCCGCGGCAAAATCGGCAAGGCCAAAGGCGTGTGCAAGGTGGACGGCGACATTGTGAGCGAAGCCCAAGTAACCTTCATGCTGCGTGATGCGTAATCAATTTACGATTTACGATTTACGCGCCGCGTTTGAAATCGTCAATCGTAAATCGTAAATTCCCATGATTCATCCAACCGCCATTGTTCATCCGAAAGCCAACGTTGCGCCCAGTTGCGACATCGGGCCTTACTGCGTCATCGGCGAACACGTCACGCTCGGCGAGGATTGCCGACTACATTCGCATGTGGTCGTGGACGGCCACACGCGGCTGGGGCAGGGGAATGAAATTTTTCCGTTCGCCGCCATCGGCATGAAGACGCAGGATTTGAAATACAAAGGCGGTCAGCCGCGCCTGGAGATCGGCGACCACAATGTTTTTCGCGAAGGCGTCACCATCCATTGCGCCACGAATGACGGCGAGGCCACCGTCGTCGGCTCGCACAACCTGCTCATCATTCACGCGCACGTCGCGCACGACTGCATCCTCGGCAACCACATCATCATGTCCGGTTTTGCGGGGTTGGCGGGGCATTGCGTGGTGGAAGATCACGCCGTGTTTGCGGGCTATGTGGCCGTGCATCAATTCTGCCGCATTGGCAAGCTCTCGATGATTGGCGGCTGCTCCAAGATCGTGCAGGACGTGCCGCCGTTCATGGTGGTGGATGGCAATCCCGGCGAGACGCGCACGATCAACAAGGTCGGGCTGGAACGTCACGGCGTTTCCGACGCGGCGCAGGGCGCGCTCAAAAAAGCCTACAAAATTCTTTTCCGCGAAGGTCTGACCATGACGAACGCGCTGGCGAAAATTGAAACCGAACTGCCCGCGCTGCCGGAGGTTCAGCACCTGGTCCAATTCATTCGCGCCAGCGAACGTGGCATCAGCAAATAGTCACAGCGCGGCGGCGCGGCCGAATGTGCTGCGGTGGTTTAAAATTTGGTGAATCCACATTTCGATTTTTCCGTGCTCACGGTGGACAAAGCCCCGGCAAAAACATAATCTCAAGCATCACCTCAAAACTCGTGTTTATGATTGAACCCTCACGTCTCACGGCAAGCACTCGTCGCAATGCTGTTTTATTTTTGCTGGCGGCATGGCTGTTCGCCGGCACGAACCAGTTTTTGTTTTCGGAAGAAAATCGCGTGAACGATGTGTTTACGCCCGCCGCGCCGGCGTCGGTGACCATTGGCGGACGGCTGGGCGAAAAAATGGATCGCTGCGTTGAAAATCGGATCTTGGCGCAGGATGTCGAAAGCGTCATCGCCCCGTTTCGTGCCAAGACGGAAACCGGCAACGGCGATTGGCGCAGTGAATATTGGGGCAAATGGTTTACGTCACTCACGCTGGCCGATGCTTATCATTCCACACCGGCCACCCGCGCCAAGCGCGATGAGGCGGCGCAGGCTTTGATCGCGACGGCGGCCGCGGATGGCTACATCGGCACGCGCCAGCCGGCGCATCGGATGGAAGGCTGGGATGTTTGGGGCTGCAAATATGTGCTGCTCGGATTGCTCGCGGATTATGACCGGACGCACGACGCGACTGTGCTGGCGGCGGCCTGCCGGCACACGGATGTGCTGATCGCCGAACTTGGTCCCGGCCAGACCAGCATTGCCGATGTGGGCGAATGGAACGGCCTGCCCGCTTCGTCGGTGTTGGAACCGGTGGTATTGCTTTACGAACGGACGGGCGAGAAAAAATATTTGGACTTCGCCGAGCACATTGTCGCATGCTGGCGCGCGCCTTCGAAGCGCTTGCCGGCGGGCATGAGATTGGTTGATGACGCCTTAGCCGGGAAAAATCCGGCGCAAATGTGCGCGCCAAAAGCTTATGAAATGATGTCGTGCTTCGAAGGCTTGTGCGAACTCTATCGCGCGACCGGCAATCGCGATTATCTTGACGCGGCCGTGAAGCTTGCCGACGGCATTCAGCGCGAGGAGGCAACGCTGATTGGCGTCGGCACGCACAACGAAGTCTGGTTTGGCGGCGCAAATCAACAGACCGGCGTGGTGGAGAAGCCGATGGAAACCTGCGTCACCGTGACGTGGATGAAACTCTGCGACCAGCTCCTGCGGCTGACCGGCGAGGCGCGCTATGCCGACGAACTTGAAAAAAATCTCTACAACGGCTTGCTCGGCGCGATGATGCCGGACGGCCGGTGGTGGGCCTATTTCAGCGGCCTGATGGGCGTGCGCGTGCCGAGCTATGTGCAACATGCCGACGTCGGCTTGAGCTGCTGCGTGGTCAACGGTCCGCGCGGGCTGATGCTCACGCCGTTCTGGGCGTTCATGCAAAGCGCCGCCGGCCCGGTGGTGAATCTCTACGCGCCCGGCTCGGCGCAAATCGGCTCGGTAAAACTGGAAATCAGCGGCGATTATCCCGTGAATAATCAGATTGAAATCAAAGTGGCACCGGAGCGGACCAAAGAATTTACTTTGTCCCTGCGCATCCCGGCTTGGAGCGCGCAGACGGAGTTGAAAGTGAACGGCCAGCCGCAACCCGTGACGCCCGGCTACACGAAAATTTCTCGCACTTGGCGCAAAGGCGATCGCGTGGATATTACTTTTGACTTCCGCGCCAAAGTGGTTGAACGCAACGGCCAGTTTGCGCTTCAACGCGGCCCGGTGGTGTTGTCGCTGGACAATCGGCTCACGCCCGCCGCGACCGGCCAAGTGACGCTCGACCAGCAGCCCGATTTGAAACCGAATCCGGCGGCGGCGAAGCGGATTGGCGCGTGGCTGGCATTTGACGTGGGCGGCCTGACTTTTTGCGATTACGCCTCGGCCGGCAATGCCTTCAGCCAGCAAAACATTTTTCGCACCTGGTTGCCGCAGCCGCTGAATCTCGCCACGGTTTACGAAACCGGTCAGACGTGGCAGACGTTGTCGCACGCGCGGAAGTGGACCGAGCCGCCCGCACCCCGGCCGCAGGTGGAAAACCGGGCGAAAGATTTGGCGCTGGCCGCGAACGGAGCCACTGCCAGTTCGGACAGCGAGTATGCCAAGGAACCAGGCTGCACGCGCGCGGTGATTGATGGCGTGCTGGCCATGCCGGAAGATTTTTCAAACCGCTGGCATTCATCGGTGGACAGTCCGCATCCGCATTGGATCGCGGTGCAGCTTGCCAAGCCGGCGAAAATTTCCACGGTGGTGATTCATTTCGCGGACCCGGCCGGCTATCCGGTCAGCTTCGAGGGATTGATGCGCGTCAACGGTCAGGAAAAGTCGGTGATCAATGTGACCAATAATCACGAGGCGCAAACCTTTCGCGCGAAAATCAAGCCGGTGACCACGGATTTTTTCCGGTTGATGATTCGCGCTTCCGCCAATCCCGCCTATCCGAACGCGGCGCAGGTCAGTGAAATCGAATTGTATCCATGAAAATAAATTTTTGCCGGCTGTGCATTCTGGCTTTTTGTCTGCCGTGGTTTTCCGCGCTAGCCGCGCCACTCGCGGTGGGTGACGCGGTGCCGGTTTTTTCCGCGCCGGATCAGCACGGCAAAGAATTTATTTTCACCAATGGCGTGCAATATCTGCTCGTCGCCACGGAAATGGCTTGCGGCAAAGCTGCCAACCAAAAACTGGCGGCGCAAGGCGCGGGCTATCTGGAGACAAATGCGGCGGCCTACCTGCTCGACATTCACTTGATGCCCGCCGTGGCCCGCGTGTTTGCGCTGCCGAAAATGCGGAAGTATCCGCAGCGGATTGTGCTGGTGGAATCTGCCGAAACTTTGGCGGCGCTTCCCACGCAACCGGGCCGGGTGACGGTGCTGGCGCTCACGTCCGCCGGACGCATCCGGAAAATCAGTTATTGGGATCCCGTTCGCGAGCCCGTGACCGCTTGTTGGCAATAGCCGGAACCGGGATTTTGCATTTTGCCAATGCAGCCCTAGTCACCTCCAAAAAAAATGCGCGGATCAGTCGAGCGGCATGTGTTGCCTTTGTAGAAAACGTAACCTGGCCGCCGGTTGCGGGCCGGCGGCCAGGTTTGACTGTCCTGCGTTTGGGCGGACTGGCTCCTTCCCCGGACGTTGCTACCATTCGTAACGCCCGGGCGGCGGGTCGCCGCCCGGGCTTGGCCCAGCGGCAGAAAT
>CAJAQO010000143.1 GCA_903944085.1 uncultured Verrucomicrobia subdivision 3 bacterium | reverse complement strand
AACGCAAGTTTTGAAGACAATCGCCAGACGGCGGCGTTCACCGGAATGAGTTCGACTTCATTTTCCATTTCGGCCAGTTCGCGCTTTTCTTTTGTGCCGCGCACGCCGTGCCACAGTTCAACCAAAGTGATGTCGCACCAGGCCGCTTCGCCGCTCAAGACGAGCACCTCCACGTTGTCGCCGGCTTCGGATTCGCGTTCGCGGAAATATTCCACCCAACTGGATGTATCAATGAGTTTCATCGAGACTTCGGCTTATCGGCAGCGCGTATCGCCTTCAAGTCGGCCTGCGTCATGAAGTCGCGGAACTGGCCGCGCACACGGGCGTTCAACTTTTCCAACCGTTTAAGGCGGTTGAACCGCTCCACGGCGGTCACCACGGCCTCGCGTTTGGTTTTCGCGCCGGTGAATTTCATGGCTTCTTCCATTGCCAGTTCAGGAATATCAATTGTCGTTTTCATGCTTCCAGAATACTTTGATTTGGAATCCTGTCAATTGCCATTCGGAATCCTAAAACTGTTTCAAGAACCGCACGTCGTTTTCGTAGAAGAGGCGGATGTCGTTGATGCCGTAGCGGAGCATGGCGATGCGTTCGATGCCGAAGCCGAATGCCCAGCCGGTCCACACTTCGGGATCGTAGCCGACGGTCTCGAACACCTGCGGATGCACCATGCCGCAGCCGGCGATCTCCAGCCAGTCCTTGCCCATCTTCTTGACGAGCGCGTTGGTGAAATCAATCTCGTAGCTCGGCTCGGTGTAGCTGAAATAATGCGGCCGGAAACGGATCTTCACGTCGCTGCCCATGAGTTCGCGGAAAACGAATTCGACCGTGCCCTTGAGGTCGCCCACGGTGACGTTCTTGTCCACGTAAAGCCCCTCGATCTGGTGGAACGTGGGATTGTGCGTCGCATCGGCGTTGTCGCGGCGATACACGCGGCCCGGCACGATGATGCGCACCGGCGGCGGCTGCTTCTCCATCACGCGAATCTGCACGGAGCTGGTGTGCGTGCGGAGCAGTAGCGCAGGCATCTTGCCTGCGGGTTTGAGCGGCGTCTCGCCGCCAGAACCGGGAGCGAGGACGCTCCCAGAACCCGCAGGCGCGGACGCCTGCGCTACGTTCAAATAAAACGTGTCTTGCGAATCGCGCGCGGGATGGTCGGCAGGCGTGTTGAGCGCGTCGAAACAATGATATTCGTCCTCAATCTCCGGTCCGTCCGCGACGGCAAAGCCAATCTTGCGGAACGCGCGCACGATGTCGTCGGTGACCTGCGTGAGCGGATGCAATTTGCCGAGCGCGCGGCGGCGTCCGGGCAGCGTGAAATCGGTCGGCTCTTTCGGCAGCGCGGCTTTCAATTCCAATTCCTCGCGGCGCGCGACGAGCGCAGCTTCGAGTTCCACCTTGGCGGCGTTGATGAGCTTGCCGGCGGCGGGCTTTTCTTCCTTGGAGAGCGTGCCGAGCTGTTTCATCAGCGCGGTGAACTTGCCGTTCGGCCCGATCCACGCGCCTTTGGTTTGTTCCAACGCGGCGAGGTCGGGCGCGTTTTTTAATTCGCTTAACCCGGTTTGTTTCAGCGGTTCAATGTCGTCAAGAAATGCCATACAAAGTTGAATTGATAGAATAGCGGACGCGGATTTGAAACAAAAGAAAAACGGGCGGCCATTGCTGGCCGCCCGTCATTTGAATTTCAAATTTGAAATTGGAGATTTGAATTTATCAGGCCTTGGCCAGCACGGCTCCGGGCTTGGCTTTCAGCGCATTCTTGGCAAGCGTCACGAGTTCGCCAAAGGCGGCGGCGTCGGTGGCGGCAAGGTCGGCGACGATCTTGCGGTCGAGCGCACACTTCGCGGCTTTCAGGCCTTCCATAAAACGGCTGTAGGTGATGCCGGCGGCGCGGGCGGCGGCGTTGATGCGAATCTGCCAGAGATAGCGGTAATTGCGCTTCTTGGTCTTGCGGTCGCGGTAGGCGTAAACCCGGCCGTGATCCACGGCGTCGGACGCGTAGCGGTAAAGTTTGGAACGTTTGAGACGGAAGCCTTTGGCGGCTGTCAGCATTCTTCCACGACGTTTGCGGGAAGCGGGGGAGTTGGTAACACGCATCTTAGTTGGTAGTTAAAAGTTAATGGTTGATGGAAAAAATCAGCCGCGGTGACTGAACGGCATATTCTGGGTGATACGGTAGGTATCCGTCTTGTCCACCACGGCGGACTTGCCCAACCGGCGGAGACGTTTGGCGTTTTTGGATTGGGCCAGATGGCGGCGGCCGGCGCGGGCGCGCAGGACTTTGCCGGTGGCGGTGATTTTAAACCGCTTGGCTGCGGATTTCTTGGTTTTGATGCCTTTGGGACGTCGCATAAATTTATTTCAATAGCAAAAGAGCGCGGAATGTATCTATTTATTTCCGCCGTGGCAAGCGCAAAATATTTTCAAATCGGTTGCTTACGGCAGGTTGGTGCTGATGTTGAACGGCACACCGCCCGCCGGCTTGGTCAGATCAATCGGCGCGCCGGCGTTGAGCTGGGACAACACCGCGTCGGTGATATCAGCCGCGCTGTCGCTATAAACCACCACTTCGGTGGTGGCGGAATTCAGCACCAGCGTGTAGCCGCCGGCCTTGGCCTTGTCGGCCACCGCCTTTTGGATTTCGGTGACGAGATTGCCGCTCATGCGCTGGCTCTGGTCGGCGAGCTGGGCCTCGGCCTGGCGTTGGAACTGTTCCAGCGCCACCTTGGAATTGTTGATTTCCTTGGCCTTGCTGGTGGCGGACTGTTTGCGTTTCTCGCGTTCGTCGGCGGAAATCGCCTGGTCATTGGATTGATCCAGCAACAGCTTGTAATCCGTCTGGGCTTTGTCCAAACCATCGGCCATGTCCTTGATTTCCTTCCGCAATTCCGTCTTGCGACTTTCCAGCGCGGACGAAGCCTGCTTGGTTTTCCAGTAGCCGTTGAAAATCTTCTTCATGTCCACGTTGGCCACCTTGGTCTGCGCAGTGGCGGAAAACGCCGTGGCGGCCAGCAACACCATCGTCAAAAGAGTCAGTCGCAAATTTTTCATGGGCGAAAAGGAAAGCAGATTCTCCCGCAAAAGCCAGCAAAAAATGCGGTTTTGCAACCGTTCCCTGCGCAAACTAAACGCCGGGCATTGCCCGCTGCTCAACGCAACACCGCCACTTAAAAGGCCGGCTCAATATTTGTGCAGGCGGAAAAAGGCGGCGCTGTTCGTGTCCGCCACAGTGACCGTTTCCAGCAAGTTGCTGACCACGACGGGTTGCGCCACCAGCGACCACTGATTGCTGCCCAGCAGGTTGGTCCGGGTCTCCAGCGAGAATTCCGGCAGAAATCCCGGCCACGAAAGCTGGGCGTTGGCAGGGTTCAGCTTTTTGATGTTCAGCCCCGGCGGCTGGGTCAGCAGCAGGATTTTGGCAAGGAACGCGTCGTTGGTGCCGGCGAGGAATGTCTGCCGCGCATTGACCGTCGGGAAATTGGTGGACATCGTCTGTCCCGCGATATAGGCGTTGCCGAGCGGATCCACCGCAATGGCATTGCCAAAATCATTCCCGCCGCCGTAATAGGCGGCATAGCCGTTGCCGCCGAGATAAGTCGAATAGAGCAGCGCGGTGGCATTGGTATTGAAGGCGATGACGAACGCGTCGCTGGTGATGGGCAGGGAACTGGCGTTGCCACTGGCATTGGTCTGGCTCAAATAGCCAGAAAGATTGGTGGTGACCGGGAAGTTGGTCGAACTGGCCGAGCCGACCACAAACACATTGCCGGCGGCATCCACCGCCACCCCGTTGGCCACGTCAATGCCAAACCCGCCAAAAGTCAGCGAGTAACCCAGGCTGGCGTTCGTTCCGTTCCACTGGACTTGCGCCAGAAACGAGTTCGTGGCGTAGAAATAATAACCCGTATTGTTGGTTTGAACAAACGAGGTGAGGTTGGTGCCAAAGCGGGCGAGGATGTTGGTGGTATAGGGAAAGTTAGTTGAAATAGTGGAGCCAACGACGTAAGCATTGCCGGCGCCGTCCACCGCGATGCCGCTGGCAAAATCGTTGTTGCTGCCGCCGATCAGCGTAGAATAGACCAAGCCGGCAAAGTTCGGCTGAAACTTGCTGACAAACGCGTCAAACGCCGGCGTCGCATTGGTGGCACCGTTCAAATAATGCCCGTCAAAGCGGTTGGTGCCGATCCATTGATTAATGTAATTTTTCGTCGGGAAATTGGTGGAGGCGGTGTAGCCAGTCACATAAACATTTCCGGGCAAGTCAACGGCCACGGCGGTGGCCCGGTCATAGTTGGTTCCGCCGAGAAAGCTGCAATAGTTCAAATTGGTTCCGCCGCGCGCGATTTCCGCCACAAATCCGTTTTGGTTTATGTTGCCGTAAAGTGAATTGGTGCAGCCAAGGTGCAGTTGCAGGGCATTGGTGGTGACCGGTAGATTTGTGGAATAGGTGTAACCGGCTACATAGGCATTGCCAACCATATCCACCGCAATCGCGTTTCCGACGTCGGGATAACTTCCTCCAAGAAAGGTTGAATAAACGAGCGTGGAGCCGTTGGAGTTCAGTTCGCTGACGAAGGCGTCGGGCCAATAATGTCCGGTCTTCGAACTAATCTGGCCGGCGATTTTCGGGAACAGCGCGTTAGTCGTGGTTGGAAAGTCGCTCGAACTGGTTGCCCCGGTTAGATAGGCATTACCGGATGAATCCACCGCCAAGCCATAAGCTGCGTCTTCATCGCTGCCGCCCAAGTAAGTCAGGTAGATTAAATTGGTGCCGAGATTGTCAAATTTGGCCACATAGGCGTCGCCAACATAAAATCCACCATGAAAATTGGTTTGATAGCCGGCTGGTGCGTTGGTGAAAATGGTTGAGAGCGTTTCGCCGGCGACAAAAACAGACCCGTCGCTGCCGAGTGCTATCGCGTGGATGATGTCGCCATTGTTGCCGCCGAAATAGGTTGAGTAACTCAAAACCGGGTCAATCACCAGCGGCAGGCTGTGGTCATAGCTGCCGAGAGCGAAGGTGGCCGTGTGCGCGTCGAGAAGCTGGTAGCCGCCGCTGATCTCACGGCGGGTTGTCCCGGTGGTTTGATAAACCAACGGCTGATGCTGGATAACTTCTCCGCCATTCAGGTTTACGACGAGTTCGCCCTGCGGGTTCACGGAAATTTTCTCCGCGCCATCGAAGCGGAGGGCAATTGTTTTCGGGTCAATGCCCGCCGCGAGGTCGAAATCATATTCCAACTGCCGCCCGTTGCCGTAATAAACCACGTTGATGCCGGGATAAACATTAGCCGCGCGCACTTTGGCAAACGTCGGCACGCCGGACTGCCATTGGGCCGGGTTGTTGCCGAGGAGGTAGTTAACTTTGCCGGATAATTCCGAGTCGCCGGAAATCTGCGCGGACGGGCTGGCGCCGATGAATTGCATCGTGGCGGCCGCCGTTTCCCCGGTGGATTTGCGCAATACAAATTGTGCGCTCGTCGCCGACATCAAAAATTCCGAATCAGGTCCATGCGCGATGAACGGCGCGGCGGCCCCGGCCTGGCCGTGGTTGGCTTCGAACCACAGCGGCAGGTTGCCGGCGGTCAGGGCGGTTTGGGCGGGCGCGTGAACGGCGGTCAGGCCGGCGGCCAGGGCGACTCCGAAAATTGTTTTCATGGAAGAATTCATCTTAAAAGGGACGCGACCAGCCGACGCCGAATTGGAATTGTCCGCTGCTGCTGTTGTATTGATCGTGGGTGATGGGAATGCCGTAATCCAGTCGCAACGGGCCGAGATGCGGAATGTTCAGCCGCATGCCCACGCCCCAGTTGTCGCTGTAATTGGCGGAGAAGGAATACGAACCTGAATCCACCGCGCCGATGTCGTAGAACAACGCGAAGCGCAGGCCCACGCCGCCGTCTTTTTCAAACACGGGCACGCTGTATTCCAGCGAGCCAAACCAGTAGGTGTCGCCGCCGATGGGTTCGTTGGGGACATTCTGGGCGGTGACATCATAGGCTTCGCGCGGTCCGACGTTCCGGAATTTATAGCCGCGCAGCGAATACAAACCGCCAAGGTAATAACGGTCATAAAACGGCACGTCGCCGCCGGTAAGAGCGTCAGCCACGCCGCCGCGTCCGCCGACTTCGATGACGTGACCTTTCATAAACCCGGGAAAATACCAGGAAGAAGTCAGTTCGACCTTGTAAAAAGACGTGTCGCCCGTGGAAAATTCGCCGGAGATTTCCGAACGCTGGCCGTGATTGGGCAATTGTGTGCTGTTGCGCGTGTCGTAGGCCAGCGAAGCCCCGGCTCGTTGATACAAATGGTCGCCTTGTTCGTTGAGAATGGTCTGCGGGACATTGCGCTGGGTGCCGTCTGGCCACGGCGTGGAAAGCACGTCATGCCAGCCGCTGTTCAAGGAAATGCCCACATCTTCCACCGTATAATGCACGCTGCCGATCAGGAAATCGCTGCCCAGCGCGCGGGTGAGGCTGAGCTTGGCCCCGGTGCGCGTCTCGTCGAAAATGTTGTTCGGGCTTTCAAAATCCAGTTGGTGCCGGTAAAGATCCACGCCGAGCGAGAGCTTGCGGTTAAGGAACCACGGCTCGACGAAGGAAAGCTCGTAATCCTGGCGCTGCGTGCCGATCTGCACCCGCAGCCGGATTTTCTGGCCGGCCCCGGTGAAAAACGGCGGCTTGAACAGGTCGAAATTATTCTGCGACACTTCCGCGTAGCCCACCAGCGAGTCCACGGAGCTGAACCCGGCGCCCACGGTGAAGTTGCCGGTGTTGCGTTCCTCGACGTTGACAATGAGATTTTTCTGGCCCGGGGTCGGCGGGTCAATCGGTTCCGGGCGCAAATCCACTTTGTCGAAGTATTCCAAACCTTCGAGGCGCTGCTTGCTGATTTTGACGCGCACCATGTCCAGCACGTCGCCGGGCGAAATCGCCAGTTCGCGGCGGATGACTTTGTCCTTGGTCTTGAGGTTGCCGTGGATTTCAATTTTCTGGACGTAGGCTTTCTGGCTTTCATCCACCTGGAATTCCAAATCCATCGTGCCGGTCTCGACGTTGGGCACGCGGCTGACGTGCAGAGCCTGGCCCTGGGAAATATCCACATAGCCTTTGCTGCCGTAAAAATCTTCGATCAGATCCGTGTCTTTCGTCAAGCCGTCGGGCGTGAACGTGTCTCCGGTGTCCATTGGCAGGCCGTGCGTGCCGAGCTTGGCCTTGGAATGTTGGAAGTCATGCACCGCATGGAGGCCGCTGGTGATTTCCGCGTCGGTGAAAATTTTCGTGCCGGAAACTTTCACGGTTCCGACTTTGTATTGCCGGCCTTCGTCCACGAAAAACTTCACGAACATCACGTTGGTCAACGGCCGGTCAAGCTTCACGTTCTTGATTTCAAAATCCAGGTAGCCGTGCTGGCGGTAAAATTCCGTCAGCCGGTCGCGGTCGCCGTCAAATTCTTCCTGCTGAAAATAGCCGCTGCCGGTGAGCCAGGAAAACGACCAGCGCCGCCGTGTCTTGAGTTCCGAGCGCAGTTCTTTCGCCTTGAAATGCGTGGCTCCGAGAAACTCCACGTCCTTGATTTTCACCTTCGGCGTTTCCTCGATGTGGAATGTGACGATGCCGTGGCCGGTCAGTTCCTCGATATTCAGGACATATTTCACCGTCGTGTCAGCCAGGCCGTATTTTTCATACAGCTTTTTCATCTCCTGCACGTCGGTGAACACTTTTTGCTCGTCCAGCGCCTCGCCGACCTTGAACGTGACTTTTTTCTTCAGCTTGGAATCGCTTAATTTTTTGTTCCCCTCAAACTTGATTTCCGTGATGCGCGGACGCACCTGCACGACGTAGGTCAGCACCACGCCGCCGTCGTCGGCCTGGTCCACCTGCACGCGGATGTTGTAGAACTGGCCGGTGCCGTAAAGCAAATGCACGTCGTCCTGCGTGAGGCCCGGCTGGTAGCTCGCCCCGGACTTGAGCTTGATGTTGGAGCGGATGAACTCCTCGCTGACGGAGGCGGGGCCGACAAACTTGACGTCCACGCGGTCAATTTTTGGTCCCGTGCTCTGGGCCCACGCGGCGGTCGCGCAGCCCAGCACCATGGAAACGCCCAAGGGTCGGATGATGGATTTCATTTTTTTACTGTCGGCCATTACACTTCTACGTCGCTAAATTTCGCCGCGCTTTCAAAGCGCGTGTATGGTTTCAAGAACGTCAGGTTCACGTCGCCCGTCGGTCCGTTGCGCTGCTTGGCGATCAACAAATTCACCGCCAGGCCGTCGCTTTCTTCCGGTGCCGCGCCGTCTTCCTCATCACTCGCATTGGGCTTGTAAAGCAATCCAACCAGATCCGCGTCCTGCTCGATGGAGCCAGATTCGCGCAAGTCGCTCAACCGCGGTTTCCGGCTTTTGTCTTTTTCCAATTCGCGGTTCAACTGGGCCAGAACAATGATCGGCACGTTCAATTCCTTCGCCAGCGCCTTGATGCCGCTGGAAATGTCGGCAATTTCCTGCTGCCGGTTTTCTTGCGCTCGCCGCGCAGTAGAATTCAGAAGCTGCAAATAGTCAATTACAAACAGCTTGATTCCATGCTGCTGGTGCATCCGCCGCGCCCGCGCCCGCAACTGCAAAATCGAAAGCCCCGCCGTGTCGTCAATCAGCAGCTTGGCCCCCGCCAGCCGCCCGCTCGCCGACATCAGCTTCGGAAAATCCGACTCGCTCATGAAACCGTCGCGGATGCTTCGCATGTTCACCCGCGCGAGCGAACACAGCATGCGCAAAATCAGCGACGCCGCGCTCATTTCCAGGCTGAACACGCCCACCGGCAGGCCCACCTCCAGCGCAACGTGCTCCGCAATGTTCATCGCCAGCGACGTTTTGCCCATCGAAGGCCGCGCCGCCACGATGATCATTTCGCCGCCGTGCAAACCGTCCGTCATCTTGTCCAAGTCGGCAAAACCGGTGGCGACGCCGCTCAACTCGCCTTTGCGGTTGAAAAAATGTTCAATCGTCACCAGCGCCTCGTTGACGAGCTTCTTGACATCCTTCACCTCGTTTTGCTCGCGCGATTCGTTGACGTGCAGGATTTCTTTTTCCACCTCGTCCAGCAGTTCATCCACTTCGCCCTCGAAATCATAGACTTTGCCCACCACGCTCGTGCAGGTCGCGATGAGTTTTCGCAGCAGATACTTCTCCTTGACGATATCGAGGTAGTAGGAAAGGTTCGCCGAGCTGGGCACCGCGTCCTGCAACTGGCTCAAATACGCGATCCCGCCGACTTGATCCAAAAGCTGCCGGTCCTTCAAATGCTGCTGCACCGTGATCAAATCAATCGCGGTGCGCGCGTTGAACATCTCGGATAGCGTCTCGTAAATCGTCTGGTGCCGCAGATCATAAAACGCCGACTTGCCGTCGTCCTTGAGTTTTTCGATGCACTCGCCGATGCACTGGTTCGGGTCCAGCAGCGCGCAGCCCAGCACGCCTTGCTCCGCCTCCAAGGCGTGCGGCGGCAGCCGGTCAACGCCCGACGGCGGGCCGCCATTGGCCGTGCGCGCGGATTTCTGGCGCCGGGATTTTTTCAAATCCGGCGCGGCGGCGGCATTCGGGCCGGTGGCCGTCTGCAAAGACTCGGAAACGGAATCGATCATCCCACAAGCAAACTCGGCCCCGCGTTTTGCGGCAAGCCAAACTTGTTTTTCTTTTTCACAAAGTTATTCGCCTTCACCGGGAATTGGTTTCAAAGCGGCGGCGGCCGGGAGGCGGCACTCCATGGCAACGGCATCAGAGCCAAAAAGAAAATCACGCCAAGACGCCAAGGCGCAAAGCAAACCGCTAAAATTCCCAAACGGTTACCGACGCCTTTGCGGCTTGGCGGCTTGGCGTGAGATCTGATGCCGCGCTGATGGCACCACGAAGCCGGGGCCGGGGAAATAAACGGCGAAACGGTCAGCCGAAAAGTTTGTGCCCGGCGATAGAACTGGCGGCGAGACGCCGCCGGCACTCGCCGCCGGGGATAGCGGCGCTACCTTGGCAAACCGCGTAGCGCACCGTCCCTGCCTTAATTTCAAAACGGGATTGGCCCGGGGGTGTTTCCGGGCAACGGGCGACTGGCAAGTTTCTTGAATTCTTCACTTGCCGGTTGCCCGATCTTTTTTATGGCCGCCGCTGCAACAAACAAGTTAGTGTCGCGTGAAATTTTTTCTCCGCTAAAATCCGCCGCGTGATAAAACCGGTCATTCATTGGATGGAAGCGCACGGTGCGTCGGCTCCGTGGTGGTTTCTGGCGCTGTTCGTCATCGCGTCGCTGCTGATGATCTGGCGGCTCGAAGCGATGAGCGCCGGCGGCTTTGAAGGCACGGTGCTCGGCACGCTCGTCATGCCGTATTGCTCCGGCATGGGCAACCTGATTTTCGCCTTCATCCTCGGCCGGAGCGGCGGCAGCGGCGCGGACGTGATGACCAATGCGCTCGTCAACAACGTCACGAACTTGACACTCGTCCTCGGCCTGCCCGCGATCCTCTGGGGCATGAACGTAGTCCCGAAAAAAAAGCCGGACGCCGGTAAAAAGAAAAAAAACGCGTCCGGCGATGCCTCGAAGCTGAACCGCCTGTCGCTGCTGCTGACGCTCACGGCGGTGCTGTTTTTCACCGGCGCGGTCTGGGCGCTGGGCCGCAAAGGCCGGCTGGATTTCAACGACGGACTTGTGCTGATTGGATTGTTTTTGTTCTGGCAATGCTTTCATGTGTT
>CAJAQO010000142.1 GCA_903944085.1 uncultured Verrucomicrobia subdivision 3 bacterium | reverse complement strand
CGCAATGGGCTGGACCGGTTCCGCGCGGCAGTGGCACAACTACGAAAAAGCTTACGTCGTGCTGTGCGGGCTTTGCACGCTGCTGGTGTTCACCGTAAGTTCCATCGTCGGCTTGGATTTCTGCACCGCGCAACTGGCGGGTTGGCACGCCACGATTTTCCCGCTCTACTTCGTCATCGGCGCGGTGTTCTGCGGCTTCGGCATGATGCTGGTGATTCTAATTCCGTTGCGCAAATGGTGCGGCCTCGAAACTGTCATCACCAAGAGCCACATTGACAAGGTCGCCAAGCTCACCTTGGTCAGCGGCCTGATCATTGACTACATCTACCTGATGGAATTTTTCATCGCCTGGTATAGCGGCGACCCCTACGAACGCTGGGTGTTCGGGCATCGCCTGTTCGGCCATACTTACATGATCATGGGCTGGATTTTGATCGGCATCAACGTTTGCGTCACACAGTTGCTCTGGTTCAAAAAAGTCCGCTCGAATCTCGCGCTGCTGTTTATCATCGGGCTGCTCATCAACGGCGGCATGTGGAGCGAGCGTTTTGTCATCGTCGTCGGCTCCCTGTATCAGGATTTTCTGCCGGCGAACTGGGGCAAATACATGCCGACGATCTGGGACATCGGTCTTTACATTGGCACGCTCGGGGCGTTTTTCATGCTGTATCTGCTGTTCGTGAAATTTCTGCCGATGATCGCCATTTCCGAAGTCAAAGGCGTCATGCCCGAAGCCGACCCGCATCATCCGCTCGGCGGCGCGAAGAAAGAGGCCGGCCATGAGTGAAAAAATTTACGGCCTGATCGCCGAATTTGATTCGCCGGCAGCCATCCTGCATGCAGCGGAAAAGGTCCGCGATGCCGGCTATCGCAAATGGGACGCGTTCACGCCGTTCCCAATTCACGGCATGGACAAGGTCATGAAGCTCGGCAACTCGCTTGTCGGCTGGGTGGCGCTTGCGGGCGGCGCGTTCATGTTCCTCAACGTCGCCGGCCTGATCTGGTTTTGCAACGCGTTTGACTATCCGCTCATCGTCGGCGGCAAGCCGATGTTCAGCGCGCCGATGACTTTTGTGCCGTCCTACATCATGCTCATCATGGGCGGCGCGGTCGGGGCGCTCATCGGCATGCTCGGCCTCAACCAGCTTCCGCGCCTGCATCATCCGCTGCTGGATCAAAAACGTTTTGAACTCGTCTCGCGCGACAAATTTATTCTCGTCATTGGCGCGCAGGATGAAAAATTCTGCGTCACGGAAACCAAGAAATTGCTCGAAGCTATTGGCGGCACGCACGTCGCCATTGTGGAGGATAAGGACTGATGCGCTACATCCTTTCCATTTTATTGATCGGAGTGGCCATCGGCGTGGCAGTGTTCGGCACGTTTGGTTTGCAAGGCAAGCTGTCGCGCAAGCCGCCTATGGAATTATTCCCGGACATGGATCGCCAGGCAAAACTGCGGCCGATGGAACCGAATCGTTTTTTTGCGAACGGCATCAGCTCGCAGTTGCCGCCCACCGGCACCGTCGCCCGCAGCCAGCCGATTGAAACGGTGAGCGGCGCGGTTTATCGCTTTGAAGATTCACCGGTGAACACCGGCCGCGTCACCGGCATGACAAATTTTGTCGAAACGAATCCGCTGGCCGTGAATGCGGCCTTGATTCAGCGTGGACGCGAGCGCTTTGATATTTATTGTGCGCCGTGTCACGGGCGACTTGGAGACGGAAACGGCATCACGAAAAAAATCGGCGTTATGCCTGCCGTGGCGAATTTGCACGACAAGCGCATTGTAGAAATGGCCGACGGCGAGATTTTTAACACCGTCACTTACGGCAAAGGCTTGATGGGTGCCGCCGGTCCGCTGGTGCCAACCGAGGATCGCTGGGCGGTCATCGCGTATTTGCGCGCACTGCAATTGAGCTGGCTGGGAACGACGAATGATTTGACGGCGGAGCAGTCCGCCGTGCTGAAATAACATGAGCCACCACAAAACTCATCTGCCGCCGACGCTGGACTTGTCCGGCTGGCGCAAGCTGCCGACCGTCTTGATGGTCATTGGCGGATTGCTGTCTGCGATCGGTGCGGTAAGGATCCCAGCCGTATTCGGTTTGTCATGGCTGCTGGCGTTCATGTTTTATTACAGCATCGCGCTGGGCGCGCTGTTTCTCGTGCTAGTGCATCACTTGACCGACGCTGGCTGGTCGGTTGGCATTCGCCGTTTCTGCGAACATCTCGCGTCGCTGCTGTTCCCGTGTCTGACGCTCTTATTCCTGCCCATCGCATTTCTCGCGCCGAAAATTTATTCGTGGATGACGCTGGACCCGACCGCAAATAATCTGGTCGCCGCCAAACTGCCGGTGTTCACCATGCCCGGATTTTATATCGCATCGGCGATTATCTTTGGCATTTGGTGGCTGCTGACATCGCGGCTGTGCAGGCTCTCGCTGGAGCAGGACAAAACCGGCGCGGCGGATTGCACGCGCAAGATGCGTTTTCATGCCGGCTGGGGCATCGTCGCCTTCGCGCTGACATTGACGTTCTCCGGCGTCCTGTGGATGAAAGCCACGTCATATCAGTGGTTCTCCGCGATGTATGGCGTCTATTTCTTCTCCGACTGCGCTTGGATCGGGTTGGCGACGGTCTATGTCATCGCCGCGACGTTGAAGCGCCAAGGGACGCTCGCACTGGTGTTGAAGCAAAACTATTTTTATTTCATCGGCGTGTTGTTGCTGGCGTTCACGCTGTTTTCGTCCTACACCGAATTCGCGCAATACTTCGTAGTCTGGAACGCCAACACGCCGGAGGAAACTTTCTGGTATCTCATCCGCGAGCGCGGTAACTGGTGGTGTTTGAGCATGATTTTAATCTTTGGAAAATTCTTCATCCCGTTCTTCGTGTTGCTGCCGGAGAAGGTCAAAATGAATTTCAAAATCATAATTCCCGTCTGTCTTTGGATTGGGCTGATGCACGCGCTTGACCTGGCATTCAACATTTTTCCGTCGCGATTCGCGTATGGTTTTCCACTGCACTTGCTCTGGTTGCCCCTCGGCACGCTGATGTTCATGGGTGGCCTGCTGGCAAAACTTTTTGTGAAAAAATTCAACGCCCACCCGCCATATCCGCAGCGCGACCCGCGCCTGCTGGAAGCGATGGGCGTGAGTCAAAACGCCGTCAGCGATCTCGTTGACGCGCAAACCGCCGGAGGCAGCCGATGAATCTGGAAACCACCAACCGCGGTTCGGGAGCCGCCATCGGTTTTATCGTGGCGATCATTTTGTTCGCCGCGCTCGCGGTCGTCGTAAAATTAGCCGTCAATGTTCCCGCGATTGACGCCGATGCTTCCGCCTTGCGCAGCAAGGCGCTCGCAGAAATGCGCTTCGCTGAAGATAAATCTTTGAATGCTGCGGGTTGGGCCGATCAGTCGCGTGGCATCGTGCGTTTGCCGATTGAAACCGCGATGCACCAGGCCGCGCAGGCGTGGCTGAATCCCGCTACCGCCCGGGCGGATTTGATTGCGCGCCAGGAAAAGGCCAGCGCCGAATTGCCGAAAGCTCCCGCAAAACCCAGCGCTTTTGAATGAACTCCGCTGAAAATAATCTGGTCAGCGCCGCGAAGATTGACGCTTCGTGCCGTGTGCCGCTGCTCGCGCTGTTCGGCGGCGCGGCCTTGTGGCTCGTCGTTGGCCTGTTGCTGGCGGTGCTCGCATCACTCACGTTTCACGCGCCGGAAATGTTCGCGCATTGTCCGTTCGCCACTTATGGCCACCTCGCTCCGGCCGCGAATGATTTGCTCGTTTATGGCTTTGCGATTCCCGCCGGTCTCGGCGTGCTGCTCTGGATTTTTGCGCGCTTGAGCCAAGCGGAACTTGTGCTGCCACTCATCCCAGTCGTTGCCGCAAATTTGTGGCATCTCGGCGTCTTCATCGGTCTTGCCACAATTCTTTGCGGCGGCAGTTCCGGTTTCACCTGGCTGGAATTTCCTCGCGCCGCAGCGATGCTCCTTGGTGTTTCATTCGTGTTGATTGCTTTTTCCGCTGTTGCGACTTTTGGCCAGCGCAAAGCACGTGAGCTATATCCGGCGCATTGGTTTCTACTCGCGGCGCTGCTATGGTTCCCGTGGATTTATTCAACGGCCAATCTTTTCTTGGTCACGACCTGGCCAGTGCGCGGAGTGACGCAGGCCATCATCAACTGGTGGTTCGCCGACAATTTAATTTTCGTCTGGCTCGCACTCGTTGGCGTCGGCGTGGCGTTTTATTTCCTGCCGAAAATTGCCGGTCGTCCGCTGCACAGCCGCTTTTACGCACTGTTCGCGTTTTGGACTTTGATTTTATTCGGAACATGGATTGGCATCCCGCAAGGCGCGCCGGTGCCCGCGTGGCTGCCGACGACCAATGCGTTCGCCTCGTTGCTTCTGGTGATTCCGTTGATTGCCATCGCCGTCATCGTTTTCAAAACGGTTTGGGGCGCGCCTACTGTCTGCAAGGGCGGCCCGTTTTGCTATCTTCGATTCGGCATGACCGCTTTTATCCTGTCCGGTTTGATGCTCATTGCGTCGGCGTGTCCGGAACACGCGCGCACGGTAGAGTTCACCTGGTTCGGTCAGGCGCAGACGCAACTGCAAATTCTCGGCTTCTTTGCCATCGTCATCTTCGGTGCGATTTACGAAATCCTGCCGCGCTTGTTGGACGGTGGGCTGCCGTTCCCAAAATTTGTCCGCGTCCAACATTGGTTCTTCATGCTCGGCACCTTGCTCTTGGTCGGTTCGCTCGCCTTTGCTGGTGTCAAACAGGGCAGGGCGGCATACGATCCGGCGGCGGCAATCATGGGACTGCGCATCGCGACGATGGGCTGGACGTTTTTTCTGTTCGGCAGCCTGTTGTTTGCCGTGAATATTTTTGTGATGACGATCCGCTGGAAACTGGCGTTGGCTAAAACGGTAATTGCCTACATCAAGTCGCCGCTCGAAACCTCGGAGGTGAAGCCATGAGAAACGGTTTCGCAGTTTTCTTCGCCGTCGTCGTCGCGCTGGGCGGCTCGTGGCTCGGCTTTGTCGTCGCGCCGACGGTTCAGCTTGGCAAAGCTAAGCAAGCGCTCATTCTGAATTCCACCGACACTTGGCCGCAGCAGCGCACCGGCGAGGCGACGTTGGGCTTACAGGTTTATCGCGCCAACGGCTGCGCCGCCTGCCACACGGAACAAATCCGTCAGGATGGCGTGGCGGCGGAAGTGACACTGATCGCGCTCAATAAAACCAAGCCGGAAGATTTCAAGGCGTTCGTGCAGTCGCTTTTCATTTTGCCGGAACTGGCAAAAGTTACGAACACTCTCGCCGCCACGCTGAACGGCTGGAAAGGTGATTTGCCCACAACCATTTTAGTCACGGATGACAAAGCCGTGGCCGATGCCATGTCGGACCGCCTGAAAGCCGCCGGCGTGAAATCCGAAACGCACATCGTGGCCACTGGCGAAGACATTCCGCGCTGGGGCATTCGCCGCAGCGTCGCCGCGGATTTTCTTTACGATTTTCCGGTGCAGCTTGGCAATTTGCGCGTCGGGCCGGATTTGGCGGATGTTGGCGCACGTCTGCCGGATGCGAACTGGCAGTTGCAGCACCTTTACGCGCCCACGCTGTCCGTGACCAATTCCGCGATGCCATCTTTCAAATTCTTATTCGACGTGCGCAAGATCGGTTCCGCGCCTTCGCCGGATGCTTTGAATTTGCCAAAACAATTTGCGCCCGCAGATGGTTATGAAGTCGTGCCGAAATTGGAAGCGAAGGAGCTTGTCGCCTATCTGTTGAGCCTGCGCGCGGATGCGCCGCTGTATGAAGCGCCATTCTCGCCCATCACCTCTGCCAAACCATGAGCGAAGAAGCCAAAGCCAGTTCCGGGAACGCCGAACCGACCGCCACGCGCTCGCCGGCACCGATGTGGATTATTGTCGTGACGCTTGCGCTGCTGTTCCTCGGCTTTGTGTTTTTTGACAAACACAGCGGCTGGTTCGACGCGAAAATTTACGCGCCTTATTCCTCGCCGGAACAGCTCGAAGCCTTCCAGCCCAAGTCCGGCGCGGCGGCGGCGGCGGCGCAGGGCAAGAAAGTTTATGAAGCCGTTTGCGGCATCTGTCACGGCGTGGACGGCTTGGGCAAGCCCGGTCAGGCACCGCCGCTGGCTGGTTCCGAATGGGTCATTACCAAAGGCATCAACCGGCTGGCGCACATTCCGCTCGCCGGCGTGAGCGGCACGCTCACGGTGGAAGGCAAGGAATGGAACTTGAACATGGCGGCAATGGGCGCGGCCCTTTCCGATGCCGACCTCGCCGCCGTGCTCACCTACATGCGCACCGCCTGGGGCAACAAGGTCGGCGAAGTCACCGCCGACGATGTCAAGAAAGTCCGCGACGCGATGGGCGGCCACGCGCAGCCGCTAACCGGCGACCAGTTGAAGACGATGCCGGAGTAAACCGTTTTTTTGCGCAGCTTGCAATCGCCGGGTTGCGCTTGTTGTCACCTGCTGCATACATCCGGTGCGGCAGGTTGAATTTGAAATTGGTTTGTAAATTTCTCCGGCGGAAATAAAAATGAAACCGGCTCCCGAAGCGCACTTGCTGCCGGCGACCGAGGCTGATTTGCCGGCCATCGCCGAACTGGCCGACGTCATCTGGCGCGCGGTTTACCCTGGTATCGTTTCCACCGAGCAGATCGAGTTTATGCTGGCGCGAATGTATGCGCCGGACACGCTGCGCGACGATGTTCGTTTGCGCGGCATCCTTTTTTACCGGTTGGTTGTGGCCGGACGACTGGCGGGCTTTGCGGCGCTCGGTCCGACAGAAGCGGCGGCAGTGTGGAAACTGCACAAACTTTATCTTGAACCGGAACTTCACGGACGCCGCCTGGGCAGCCAACTCTTGCAGCATTGCGAATCCGAAGCGCGCCGGCTCGGCGCCCGGCGACTGATTCTCGCCGTCAACAAGCGCAATGCCCGCGCCCTGAAGGCCTACCGGCGCAATGGCTTTACGATTGCCGAATCCGTCACCGCAGCCATCGGCGGCGGTTTTGTGATGGACGATTTCATCATGGCGAAAGATTTCAAGCAAGATGAACTGGAATGACAGCCTGCCGGACTGGGAAAATCCGCTGGGGTGTGGCGTGAATAAACTCCCGCCGCGTTGCCCGGCTTGGCCGTGCCCGGCTGCGGAGTCGGGCAGGAAAAACTGTGATTACTCCTCGCCGCTGTAATTGACTACCTGACGGCCTCTAATTTCCTAAAAAACCGACCATCCAATATGGTGAGATTGTATAAATGTTTCCATTTTTTTCCTGACATCCGGTGATTCTCCGTCAAAATGGAAATTCATAATTTTATGCAAGCCACCCGAATTCTCCCCGATCTCCAATGCTCGCTACTGTGCGAAGAAGTCCGCCAGGAAGTCAATGGCAACCTCTTCCTCATCGGCGTCGTGCATTACCTCCGCATTCCGCAACTGCCCATCGTCGCCGCGCGCATCTGCGTCTTCAACCGCTGGACGGCGGGCATCGGCCAGTTCAACGAGAGCGTGCGCCTCATCGCGCCGGACCAGACCACCGTGGTGAGCAAAGGCGAATCCAAGTTCGAGCTGCGCGATCCGTCCATGAGCGCGACGAACGTCATGTTTTTCGGCAACGTCAAGTTTGAGACCGCCGGCACTTATTTCATCGAAGTCAACGTGGACGACGTGATGAAACTGCGCTATCCGCTGCCGGTCGTCGTAGTGCCGCCGCCGGGCCAGCCGCCAGCGCCCACGCCGGAAAAAACGGCTTGAAGCTGACGCTTTCCGCGCGTCCTCGAATCTCCGTTTATCTGTCGCGCAAAAAAGTGCGGCACTGGTGAATTATTTGCGTGGCGGATTTGTGGTTTTATCCGGGCGCCAAATTTTGTTAGCCTGTCGGTCGTGAATGCGCTTGCCGAGCCAGCCTTTGCCTGGGAACCGATCACGCCGCGCGGTGTGGCGGCGTTCGCGCGTGCGTCGTTTGAGCGGTTGTTCGTGATGCAGTCGGTCTTCGCCTTGTTGGCCGCCGGTGCCGTTGTCTGGGTTTTGGCCGCCGGGATTTTCCCGACGATTGACGCAGCCATCAGCCAATTGCCCGCTACCGGCGAAATCCATTCCGGCGTCCTGGATTGGCGCGATGATTCTCCGGTGCTGCTGGCGGAAGGAAAAATTCTGGCCTTCAGCGTGGACCTCGAGCACGGCGGCGCGTTGCGTTCGCCGGCGGATTTTCAGTTCGAATTCGGCCGCGACTCCGTCCGCGTCTTTTCCCTGTTTGGCGAAACTGAATTGGAGTATCCACCCGGCTACTTCATCGCCACCAACCAGACCGACGCGCGGCCCGCGTGGGGCGCATGGGCTCCGGATATTCTTGGCCTCGCGGCCATCGGCACGTTTTTCGGACTGCTCGTCGTGTGGGCGCTGCTGGCCACGGTTTATGTGCTGCCGGTCTGGCTCATCTGTTTTTTCAGCAACCGCGATTTAAATTTTCGCTCCAGTTGGAAACTCGCCGGCGCGGCGCTGATGCCCGGTGCCCTGCTGCTCACGCTCGCGCTGGTGCTTTATGAACTCGGCGGCTTTGACATCGTGCAACTGTGCTTCGCTTTCGGGATGCACCTGGTTATCGGCTGGATTTATCTGTTCGTCAGCCCAATGTTTCTGCAACGCGCCCAACCGGCTGAGGCGAAAAATCCGTTTCAGCCGTCGGCCAATTGATCAATCGCTGGCGCGGGAAGCCCACCGGCCCAGCAATTTCAAATAATTGGCCGGCTGGTTCACGGCCTCCCGATAAGAACGCTCGCCCATGACCACGTCGGTGACAAATTCGCAAAGCCTTTGTCCGCCTGCCCGAAACGCCGCGCGGCGAATTTTAGGATGATGATACAGAAATTTCGCAAGGAATCGGCCGGCGCGAAGTTCCGGCAAAATATGTTGCTCCAGCAATGACTGGTATGTCGCACTCGCTTTGGCCACGTCCAGCCGGCATTCGGAAAGCGCGGCGGCGGCCAGCCGGCCGCTTTGAAGCGCGTGAGAAATGCCTTCCGCCATCACCGGATCCGCCAAGCCGGCGGCATCGCCGACCAGCAGCACACGGCCGCGCGCCAGCGGTTCGCGGCGCGGCGCGAGCGGAATCAGGAAGCCGTGTTTCTCGATTTTTTGGATTCGCGTGAGGCCAATCTGCCGCAAATAATCCGCCAACTTATTTGGCAGATCAGCGCAAACGCGCCGCGTGCTTAAAATGCCCACCGAGAGATGCGCGCGTTTGGAAAACACCCAGGCATAACCGGCGTCAATCGCGTTGAAATCAAAACGCGGCTGTTGGCTGAACCGGGCAAAATCTTCGTCGGCCAGATAAATTTCGTATTCCAACGCGGGCGCGAGCGCGGGCAACTCCGACCAGCCGGTGGTCCGAGCCGTCACGCTGTGGACGCCGTCGGCGGCAATGACGAATTTCGCCCGGAAATTTTCCCGGTCCGAAACAAGCTCCACAAATTCAGCCTGCATGTTCACCCGTTTGACCGGACAGGACTCGATCACTTGCACGCCGGCCTTTTCGGCGGCGCGCGTCAGCAGGCAATCTAAATCCGCACGCATCGTCATGTGAACAATCGGCTGCGGTCGGGTCGTGACGAAATTCAGGTCTGTGCCAAGAAAATTGAGCGCGACGGAATGGAAGCTGCGTTCCACCACGGTTTCCGTCTCCGGCGGCAGCAATTGGTAGGCACGGTGCAGCACGCCGCCGCCGCAGGTTTTGTAACGGGGCAGCGCGGCCTTTTCCAGCAGCCCGACGGCAAAGCCATTGCGTGCGAGCGCCAGCGCGGCGGTAGCGCCCGCCGGGCCCGCGCCGATCACCACCACGTCAAAATTTGTGATCTTCCCCGCGTTCAAGCCATGAGTATCTCCGCAGAATTCCTTGCCTGCAAGCGAATGGCACCAAGCCGATTGAAAGCCGGAGCGTTTCGCGCGGAGGTTCATTTATAAATTGGTCCAGTCGCACAAAGCCGGCGTGATTCTGCTTTCATTCCCCGGCGAGATTGGCCTAGATTCTAACATGAAAATCTCCACCAAGGAATTTCGCGTGCGCGAAAGCGAACAGGTTCGCCTCAAAAAACTGCCCAACAAGGTCAAGGCATTTTACAAGTCGGACGAGCATTACAAGGAACTGCTCGCCGCGCACATCAAGGAATTGAGCGAGCGCCAGGATTTGCTTTACGCGCACAACCGTTATTCGCTGCTGCTGATTTTTCAGGCGATGGATGCGGCGGGCAAGGACGGCGCGATCAAGCACGTCATGTCCGGCGTGAACCCGCAGGGCTGCCAGGTTTTCAGCTTCAAGCATCCGAGCGCGGAGGAACTGGCGCATGATTTTCTCTGGCGCACCACGCGTGACTTGCCGGAACGCGGGCGCATCGGCATCTTCAACCGGTCTTATTATGAGGAGGTGCTCGTGGTGAAAGTGCATCCGGAAATTTTGCAAGGGCAGGGCATCCCGCAGGAATTGGTGGACGACAAGAATTTCTGGGACAAGCGCTACCGCTCCATCAACGACCTGGAAAAACATCTGCATCGTAACGGCACGCGTATCATCAAATTTTTTCTGCACTTGTCGAAGGAGGAACAGCGCAAACGCTTTCTCCGGCGCGTGGAAGACCCGGCGCGCAACTGGAAATTCAGCAAGTTCGACCTCGTGGAGCGCGGCTTCTGGAAGGAATATCAGGACGCCTATGAAGATTGTCTTTCCGCCACCAGCACCGAACATGCGCCGTGGTTCGTGGTGCCGGCCGACGATAAGCTGAACGCGCGGCTCATTATTTCGCAGATCGTTTCCGACTCTTTGAAAGAATTGAAAATGGAATATCCCAGCGCGGACGCGTCGCGGTTGAAGGAACTGAAAGCCTTGAAACGATCGCTGGCAAAATGAGCCGTGGCGACGGGGTCGGTCAGCTTGCCAGCTTTTTGGTGTTCGGACAGGCGGCGGCGCAAACCGCGCGGCAGTCCCGCTCCATTTCAAACAGGCCCAAACAGGCCGCGCGCGACAGGGCGTTCACGGTGGTGCTCATGGAAGTGTAGGAAAGCCCGGACAGCATGTGAAAGGGACAGTGGGGATGGGCTTCGACCTGCGGGAATTTCATCACGATCTGGACGATAAGGCTGCGCAATTCCGCCTCGGATTCCTCGCCGCTGATCAAGCACACCCATTCGCCCAGCGGGTTTCTCACGGCAAACTTGTTCGCCGGCTTTGTTGGTTCATTTGGCATATCCATTTGTATTCCCGGCCAGGTTTCAACGCTGAAACAAACTCGGCTGGCAGTGGCTTCGGTAATCAGCCGGCCAGACTCGCCGGCATCTGCCGTTACTTAGTAATACGGAGAAAAACGGCTGATCTTTCAAATTATTTCAAAAATCTTGCGGGTCAAATTCGCCGGCGCGGCCCGGAATTGTATTCTTGACGAGGCCGGCACTTTTTGGGAATCCTTTATTACTCTCAAAAAGTTCATGAAATGTGTGCTGTCTGGAAGCGTCGGCTGGATTGCCATGCATCCAAGGCCGGGAGATTGATCGGGATAGTTTATGCAACTCAAATGGAATCAGATGCTGGAGCGGATGATGCCAAAGGGCCGGATAACCGGTTCTTGGCCGCCGGCACTGGGGCGGAACCGATGCCGAATTGCGCGCCTTGATTTTGCGGCTCATCGAAAATTGTTCCGCGAGTCACAACCATCGGAATGCGTATTCCGG
>CAJAQO010000141.1 GCA_903944085.1 uncultured Verrucomicrobia subdivision 3 bacterium | reverse complement strand
GAAACCTTTTTCAAGCTGAATGAGCGCGTGGCCTCGTAAATCATCAGCGATGCAATTTCGCCGAGGAGCCGCCGGAATTCCTGCGGCTGCGTCTGCTGATCGCGCAGCCGCGTCAGGTTGTGCTGCACGAGCGGATGCGCAATGACCGTGAGGTTTTTCACCAGAGGAATTAAGGTTGATAGAGGAAATACATCAGACCGGCGCGCAGCTTCGGCATGTCCGCCCCGAGTTGCAGCTTGATGTCGTGCGACTGGCTGCTTTGGCCGAACATCGAAAGGAAATTCGAGATGTCATATCGCTCGCGATACTCGATCAGGTTTGAATCGGTGAGATGGGCGAGCTTTTCCGCGCGATCAACGGCGTCGTCGAAATCGCCAAGCTCATCCACAAAACCGTGCTGGAGCGCTTCTTTGCCGGAGACCACGCGGCCGTCGGCGAAATCCGCCCAGTTGTCGGCGAGCGGCTTGCCTTCCTTTTTGTTCAATTCGTGCGCGGCCCCGCGACCATCGGCGACGACGTCCTTAAACTTCTCATAGGTGTCGTCAATCAAGCCTTGCACCATGGCGCGCTCCTCCGGCGGGATTTCGTTGGCGGCGCGTTCGCCGCTCAACATGTCCTTGAACTTGCCGCTTTTGTATGTGTTGGGTGCGACGCCGACTTTGTCCATCAGGCCGCGATAATTCCAGCCGTGCATGATCACGCCGATGCTGCCGGTAAGCGTGAGTTCATTGGCAACGATCCAGCGGCAGCCCGAGGAAATGTAATAACCGCCGGAGGCCGCGAGGCTGCCCATCGAGCAGATCACGGGTTTTTTTGAATCTTCCTGAAATGCGCGGATTTCCTTGTAGATTTCATCCGAGGCCAGCACTTCGCCACCGGGCGAATCCACTTTTAAGATGACGGCTTTCACGCGCTTGTCGTCGCGGGCGCGGTCGAGTTGTGCCTGGATCACGTCCACCATGTTGTTGCCCGCTTCATCATTGTCGTGGCTCGTAATGATGCCGTCCACCGTGATGACGGCGATTTTGTTGGGCGACTTGTTGTTCTCCAACAGGCATTCGTCAAGCTTCGGGCCGACATCGCGGGCGCTGCCAAAGGCTTCGGTGTGCAGGCCGCGCTTGAAGGAAAACGCGCTCGCGACCAGTTGGGTGAGATTGCCGAACAGGCTCAGCATCAGCAGCACCAACAAAATAATGGCGGCAATCATCCAGCCCCGGCTCTTGCGCGGCTTGGGTGCGGGGGAGGGGGTAATGACCGGCGGCGGCGGTGGCAGCGGCGGCGGCACAAATTCCGGTGGCGTGGGCGATGTTTCCATAATGCGCGCAAGCTAACCCAAACCGGGCGGGGCGGCAAGGCGCTTTGATGTTTGGCCGCCGGTCAATTGAGCCGACGGAATCGGGGTTGCAAGCAAACAAGGCGGTTCGGTGCCGTCGTCACCAATTTTATTTTTGGTCACGGCAGCGCAGGTGGTAAGGCCGTGGATTCTTGAAACGGCGGATTGAGCGGGCAGCAGTCGAAAAACCGCCGATAGAATCCGCGCGGAATCAGGCCGCCGCCAGTTCGGAGTTTTCCGACCAGACGATTTTCCCGCCGACGATGGTCGCCACCGTTTTGCCTTTGAGCGGCCAGCCGAAAAACGGGCTGTTCTTCGATTTGCTCGCGGAGTCTTCGCGAGTGAAAACCCATTCCTGATCGGGATCGAACACGGTCACGTCCGCATCCGCGCCGACGTTCAACGTGCCTTTGTCGAGTTGCAACAGCCGCGCGGGATTGACGGTATATTTCGCGATCAGGTGCATGAGCGGAATGCGTTTTGGATGGACGAGTTGCATGAGCGACAACGCCAGCTCGGTTTCCAGGCCGGTGATGCCGAAGGGTGCGTAGTCGAACTCGACCTCTTTTTCGTAGTCACAATGCGGCGCGTGGTCGCTGCAAAGAATATCAATCGTGCCGTCGGTCAAACCTTCCAGAATGGCGGCGCGATCCTTGGCAGAACGCAGCGGCGGATTCATTTTGAAATTCGTGTCATAAGCCGGCCACTGGCGCGCCGTGAAGTCGGCGTCAGCAGCGGAAAAAAGATTTTTCCCATCCTGCGCCCAGAATTTTTCACTGCCGGCCACGGCGGCGTCGGTGAGCGTAAAATGGTGCGGACACGCTTCGCCAGAAATGGGCACGCCGCGTTTTTTGGCCTCGCGAATCAGCGCCACGCTGCCCGCCGCGCTCAAATGCTGGCAGTGAATATTCGCGCCGGTCAGCTCGGCCAGCAAAATGTTGCGCGCGACAATCATTTCCTCGCCCGCCGACGGCCAGCCGCGCAGGCCCAACACCGTGCTCCAATAACCTTCGTGCATCACGCCGTCGGTCACGAGGGAATAATCCTGGCAATGATCCATCACCGGCAGACCAAACATTTTTGCATATTCGCACGCGCGCCGCATGAGGTCGTTGTTCTGCACGCAATGCCCGTCGTCGGTGATGGCGACGACGCCAGCCTTTTTCAAGCCGCCGATGGGCGCGAGTTCCTCGCCCGCGATGCCTTTGGTGATCGCCCCGGTCACAAATACATTCACCACGCCCTCGGCCTTGGCGCGTTCGTGGATGAGCGCCACGGTGCCGGCATTGTCAATCGCCGGCGAGGTGTTCGGCATGCACACGATGGAAGTGAACCCGCCGCGCGCCGCCGCCGCCGTGCCGGTGGCGATGGTTTCCTTCGCCGTCTGGCCCGGCTCACGCAAATGCACATGCAAATCAATCAGGCCCGGCGAAACAATTTTTCCCGTGGCGTCAAAAATCTCCACGCCGCCTGGCGCGGAAAGGTGTTTGCCGACGGCGGAAATTTTGCCGTCCAAGATCAGCACGTCGGCGGCGGCATCAAAATTGTTGGCGGGGTCCACCACGCGTCCGCCAGTAAGAAGCAGCGAATTCATCGCGGCGAGTCTAGCGGCGGCGGGCAGGCGACGCAAGCGCGTCAGAACTGAATGCTGTCGGCGGCGCGGTCCGCATCGCTGACCGCCCAGAGGTTCAAAGGATTAAAAGCCCGGCTAAATTTATAGAACCGCGCGCTGCCATCGGCGAAGGTGTTGTTGGAGCCGCCGGTCTGTGTGCCCGCGCCACGGCCATTGTGGCGGTCTTGGGCCACTGCGCCGGAAAAGTCATCGCCGTTGCCGGCCAGCATGTCCATGTAAAAATCCATGCGGTAAGCTTCTTTTTCGCCGAGCACAATCGTTTCGCTGGGATGGAGAATCTGGCTTTCCTTGAGTCCGATCTGGCTGGTGCCCGACATGTAAGTGCTGAAATCCGCCGCGCTCAAATGATCGAAGAAATAATCGTTCCATCCGTTGATGAAATAACTGCGCGGGGAGAAGTCCGCGACATTGTTGGAAACGTTGGCGGTGGCGGGATTGGTGGTTTCATCGGGACAAAGCAGCACCTTCAAATTCTTTCCGTAAAGATCGTAAAATTTATCCGGCCATCGCGATGCGGTGAGCTTGGGCGGCAGCGTGCCCTGATTGTCGCCGACATACAACTGCATAGCCATGCCGAGCTGGCGGAGGTTATTGTTGCAGGCGATGCTTTTGCCCGACTCCTTGGCCCGGGCGAGCGCCGGCAAAAGCATCGCGGCCAAAATTGCGATGATCGCGATGACCACCAGCAATTCGATCAGAGTGAAGGCTGCAAGCTCGCGGCGGGCATTGTCGCTTTTTGTGTTCATACCAGTGGAGGAGACGCCCGGCGACACCTCAAGGTTATGATTTATTTGATTCAACCGGAGCCGTGAAATTTGCGGGACGTCCGGCGATGTTCCGGTGTTCGGAGTTTGTTTGGCGGGGTCAACTCCTCATTCGCAGCCGTCCACAAGCTGACCCAAATTCCCTCGCCTCAGCCCGTTTCGCCTGACGGATTGACAAGCAGTTGTTTCTCGTTAGGATTTCCGCGTTGCGGGTGTAGTTCAATGGTAGAACGGCAGCCTTCCAAGCTGCATACGTGGGTCCGATTCCCATCACCCGCTCCAATCTTCCTTTGGTTGGGGGGGTCTGCTATTGCCTGTTTGCTGGTGTTCTTTAGAATCTCGGCATGAGAATTTCCCCCGCCGTCGCCGTTGTGGCTGGCTTGTGGCTGTTATGTTGGTTCCATTTGTCGGCTGCCGCCCAAACCTTCAACGTGCTGGACTTCGGCGCGAAAGGCGACGGCTCCACGCTGGCCACGGCCGCGATTCAACGCGCGATTGACGCGGCGGCGGAAACTGGCGGCACCGTTTTAATTCCGCGCCGGCACACGTTTCTCGTCGCCTCTTTGCAATTAAAACGGGGCATCAATTTTCATCTCGACGGCACGCTGCTTATCAGCACGAACCAAAGCGATTACACTGGCGACGGCGTGATCATGGCTTCCAACGCGGCGGATTTGAAAATCACCGGCAGTGGAAAAATCCTTGGCCAGTCGCTTTCGTTCATGACGAATTACGACGCGCCAAACGAATGGTGGCTGTTCAAGGAGTGGCGGCCAAAAATGTTTGTCCTAACCGGCTGCACGAATCTGGTCGTGCGTGACCTCACCTTTGGCGACGCGCCGTTTTGGGGGCTGCACTTGCTCGGCTGCGTGAATGTCCTCGTGGACAATGTGACGGTGAACAATCGGCTTGATGTGCCGAACGACGATGGCATTGATCCCGATCATTGTCGCAACGTGGAAATCAAAAACTGCCACGTCACTTGCGGCGACGACGCCATCGTCATCAAATCCACACGACAGACGAATGACTTTGGCGACTGCGCGAACATCCATGTTCACGACTGCGTCATCCGCACGCAGGACGCCGGCTTGAAAATCGGCACGGAAACGACCGGCAACATCCATGACCTTTTATTCGAGCGTTGCAAAATTCTTTCCAGCAGCCGCGGACTTTGCATCCAGTTGCGCGACGAGGGCGAGGTTTCCAACCTCACTTTTCGCGACATCCAATTTGTGGCGCGCTATCACGGCGATCCGTGGTGGGGCCGGGGCGAGGCGATTTCGTTCACGGCTCTGCCGCGAAATTCCGCAACGAAGCTTGGCCGATTGCACGACATCGTGGTGGAAAATGTTTCCGGCCAGGCGGAAAACAGTGTGCGGATCAACGGCAGCCCGGCGAGCCGGATTGAAAATGTGCGGCTGGAAAATGTTTCGGTGAGCCTGCGCCGGTGGACCCAATACGGCGGTGGTGTTTATGACAACCGGCCCACGAAAGTGCTGGTGCCGGTTGAGCCGCACCAGACGGACGCCTTCAACTTGCGCGCGGCCGACCAGATAAGTTTGAAACATTGTTCGGTGAAGTGGGCGAATGACGGCCCGGCGTATTTCGGAAATTCAATCACCGCCGAGAAGGTGACGGCGTTGCAAATCTTCAAATTCCAGGGCGACTCGGCGGCGCATCCAATATTGTGCAATTGATTTTTGGCCTCGCCTTTGACGATGTATTGGACGATGCCCAGCCGGAAACACAGCCTCAAAAAGGTGTCGTCCTAATCTCAATCTGGTTCGTAATCGTAATCGTGGTTTGCAGCGGATTAAGATTACGCTGACGATTAGGATTAGGATGCTACCTTTGAAAACGGAGGCTGGACAGGCCGGTTCAGTTGGACCATTCTACACGCCCGTTTCGGCCCGCCGGGCTGACGGCAAACTGTTTTTTTAAGCGATCACTCACATGCAGACCTCGGACTTGGATGAATTAAAAGCGTTGGTGGCGGAATTGCGCGCGGAACACGTCGCGCAGAAGGAAAAAGAAAAGCGCGAACGCTGGACCAAATATGTTTCGCTCACGATGGTGGTCATCGCCGTGCTCGCGGCCATTGCCACGCTCAAGGGCGGCGGCTTTTCCACGCGCACGCTTAAGGAGATGAACGAGGCGACCTTCAACCAGACGCAGGCGTCCGATCAGTGGTCGTTTTACCAAGCCAAGTCCATCAAACAGAATCTTTACGAAATCGAGCTGGAGCATCTTGCCGCCGCGCCGTCGCCGGATGCCGCCGCCGTGGCCAAGCTGAAAGCCAAGGTGGACAAATACGACAAGGACAAGGCCGACATCACCGCGCTGGCGAAAAAATTTGAAAGCGCCCGCGAGGTCGCGCGGCAGAACGCCACCATCGTCGCCGAACATTCCCGGAAGATGGGGCTGTCCATCACACTTTTTCAAGTCGCCATCGCGCTCGGGGCGATGTGCCTGATCGTGAAGAAAAAGCCGCTGTGGTTCGCGTCCATGATTTTCGGATCGCTGGCCGTCGCGCAGATGATTTACGTTTTGCTCATCCTGCCGCTGTGAGCGACCGGGAGGCGGTGGGGAAAACGGATGCGCCGGGCTGCTTCAATCCATCGGGCCGGCGGTGCCCAGCACATAGCCATCTATGGTGTAGCAAACCCCGGCCGTCAGGCCGGTGAAGACATGGTTAAGGCTGGCATATTTGTAGCAATGCCACCACCAAACGGACAAAGCTCCGTCAGGAGCAACATCATCGGGCGTGCGGACGGAAGATGCCGCGCGCGGTGGCGTCAGGCATCTTTGCCTGACGTAGAGGGCGCGCATCCTTGCCGCCCGGAAAGAGGCGGACGGATTTTACCGCGTCGCCAAAGGTTCGGGGGCGTGTGGCTGGCCGACGGTTTTTTCCGCCGGGCTGGCAGCCCCGGCTCTACGGCAGGCCGGCTGCCTGCCACCACACCGGGCCAAAGACAGTTTTGAATTGGACGAACGCGGGCGGAGTGCGGCCGTCCCCGACCGCGCTTCGTAGCGTCAGGCATCCTGCCTGACGTAGAGGGCGCGCATCCTTGCCGCCCGGAAAAAGACGGACGGGTTTTACCGCGTCGCCAAATGTTCGGGGGCGTGTGGCTGGCCGAGGGTTTTTTCCGCCGGGCTGGCAGCCCCGGCTCTACGGCAGGCCGGCTGCCTGCCACCACTCCGCAGCCCAATTCTGGTCTTGTTCCCGGTGCGCCGGCCAAGAACTGGCGTCGCGATGCCACGCTTACCCGCAGGCGCGACGCCTGCGCCGCAAACCGCGACTAAGACCGTGGTCGCGGTCCCACCGAAAACAGCAGCGAAGAATTTCTACGAGTTTACTTGGTTTCCAGTGCTTTACGCTGCTTCCAAGGAGGTTGTTCGGTCGCCCACTGGGTCAGTGCGTGCGCGCACCGCTTCCGTGGCTTGGCGCACCGGACGTGTTCGGCCGGCAACCGCCTTGGTTACCGCGCGCACCGACTCTGTGCGCCCGCGCACAAGATCGGTTACCGCGCGCACACGGTCGGTGTCCGCACGCACCAAGCCCATGCGCCCGCGCACACAGCCGGTGCCTGCGGTGGTAACGTCAGGCATCTTTGCCTGACGTAGAGGGCGAGCATCCTTGCCGCCCGGAAAAAGACGGACGGGTTTTACCGCGTCGCCAAATGTTCGGGGGCGTGTGGCTGGCCGGCGGTTTTTTCCGCCGGGCTGGCAGCCACGGCTCTACGGCAGGCCGGCTGCCTGCCACCACGCCAGCCGGCTGCCATGCCCCGCGCAATGGCGGTTTGGGGTGGACGAACGGGGCCAACGTCGTTTGAATTTTTAGCTGCGGATGAATCCCGGAGGAAACAGGGATTATGCACCTGCCAAGTTTGTCCACAGATTTCACAGATGGACGCAGATTTTTTTCAGTTTTTCATCTGCGGAATCGGCGTCATCTGCGGACAAGACCAAGGCGGGGTTTGTGAAGTGCCTGATCCCGGAGGAAACAGGGATTTCTCCCAGCCCGTCATGCCAAACTTGCAGGCGACGACGTAGGAGTCTCTGGCTAAAAATCCGGCAGTGTCCTAATCCTAATCGTCATCATAATCTTAATCCGCTTCGAACCACGATTACGATCAAGAACAAGATTAAGATTAGGACAGCACCAAAAATCCGCAATCCGGGTTTAAGCACCTCGCCGTCCCCGGTCAAGACCAGGGCTCCCGCTTTTACAGCAGGAATTGTTGGTGCCGGCACGCGCGGTGGCGGGAGCAGAGCGGGGTCTCAAAGTTGAAAATTGAAAGCGAGGAACAGAAGGTTTTAATCTAAAATGAAATTAAGACTAACCGCTTTACGGGAGAGAAATCGCGCAGCCTATCAATGTATTAGGTGCGGTCGTGCTCATCTATTCAGCTTATCAGTCACAAAGCTCGCCCGTGCGTCTCCATTTAAAACTCGATCCCGGCTCTGACACCATGCTGCAAGCTCTTGAACATCCACATCTATCTTCTTGACCACAAGACCCCCCTTGCGCAACTCCTCCATTTTCGTCGTCGCAAATTGTAACCACTCACCGTAGGTGTTCTCTAACACTTCAGGGTCTGAAGCCAGAGCGCGTAACAATGTCCATTGATCTGGCCGATACCACGCTATACCAATACTAATTCTCTGATGGTCGCTCATAAATTCTCAAAGCACCTAACGAAAAAAGCTGAGCCACGCCGTATCTGCGACGTGAACCGCGATAGCGGAACGGCCAGCGACAATAGGCGTTAGATGCCATGATGGGTTGAACGCGGCACAATTCAGTGCCACGCTACGAACGTAGTTCAAACCATCAATCATCACATCTATGAAAGAATACATTCTTAAACCCACCATGATACGCCCCACCGTAACGCTGACGCCGACCGCTGACAAGCCCGCAGTGGTGAAGATCATTCCGCCGCGCCAACCGTTGCCCACGGCCACCATTGATCCCGCCAAGCCCATGCTCAAGCTTGGCCTGGACGCGCATCTCGAATTTATCATGG
>CAJAQO010000140.1 GCA_903944085.1 uncultured Verrucomicrobia subdivision 3 bacterium | reverse complement strand
TGGAAACTGCGAGTCCACCAATTGTCGCGTGCGCCAGCATCGCGGTGAGCGCGGATTGTTCGAGACAGCCTTTGCCGCCATCGTAAAAATTCAGCGTGCCGGTTTGCGCGTAGAGCCAGACCATGCCGAGCAGCAGGCCGAGGTCGCCGATGCGCGTGGTGATGAAGGCTTTTTTCGCCGCCGCCGCCGCGCTAGGTTTGTGATACCAGAAACCGATGAGCAGATAGCTGGTCAGGCCGACGATTTCCCACGAGACGAAAAAGAGAAACAAGTTGTTGGCGATGACGACACCGAGCATTCCCGACGCGAACAGCGCGAGGAAACAGAAAAACCGCATGAAATTCTGGTCGTGCGCCATGTAGCCGACGCTGAAGATGAAAATTAACATGCCGACAAACGTCACCATGACGAGCATGATGGCCGTCAGCGGGTCGAGCACCCAGCCGATGTCCATCCATTGGCCGCCAAATTGAATCCAGTTGAAGCTGAACACTTCGCGGAATACGCCATCGCCGTGATGGCCGAGCGTGGCGCTGAACGCGCAGAGAGAAAGCAGGAACCCGAGCGCCATCGAGCCGATGGCGAGCGTCGCCGCCAGTTTGCGTGCCGGTTGCTTGTTGACGGCGATGATGCCGGCCGCAAACAAAGGCAGCGCGGGAATCAGCCAGAGGTTTTTGACAATCCAGATCATCCCTTCAGCTCCTTCACTTCATCCAAATTGGAGGTTTTTTTGTGGCGGTAAATCGCGATGATGAGCGCAAGACCGACAGCCGCTTCCGCGCCCGCCATTGCCATGGAAAAAAGCACAAAGATAAAACCAGTCAGCGCTTCGGGATGCGGGCCGAAACGCCAGAAGGCGATCAGGTTCAGGTTCGCCGCATTCAGCATCAGTTCGATGCCGATGAGCACCAGAATGGCGTGCCGCCGCGCGACCGCCCCGGCGAAACCGATGGCAAACAGCAATGCGGAAATTAAAAGACATCCTTGGAGCGCCGTCATGATTTTCTCCCAGGGTTTTCGTTATTGGTTTCCTCTTTCAAAGCGATGATGACCGCTCCGATCATCGCGGCGGTCAGCACCAGGCCGATGATTTCGAGCGGCAAAACAAATTTCGTCATCAGCGCGTCGCCAACATTTTTGACGGTGGCCACGGGCGCGGGCGGAGTTTCTTTTGGAATTGCCGAACTGTTGAGCACGGCCCAACCGAGTATGGTGAATACCATGGCGGAAACCGCGATGCCGGCCATCCAGCCGGAAGTCAGCACGCTTTTTTCGGGAGCCTCACCGCTGCGTGTCAGCAAAATTGCGAACACGATGAGGATGGCGATGGCGCCGACGTAAACCAAAATCTCCGCGAAACCGACGAACTGCGCGTCGAGCTGCAAATACAGCGCCGCGATGCCGGAAAATGCGACCGCCATCGCCAGCGCGCAATGCACGAGATTGCGCAGGCTCATGGCAAAGGCCGCGCCCAGCAGGGTCACGATTCCAGTGATGACAAAAAAAGGTGACATGGTTTATTCCGCGTAGCGATAAATACGTTTGCCGAAGTTTTGGTTTTGCATCAAACCGCGACCGAGAATGGCATACGCGCCGAAAATAATCGCGGAGCAGACCAGCCAGCGTTGCCAGTCGGCGGCCATGTAATGCCAGATGCCGGCGACGAGAATGTTGATGAGCGCAAGCGGCAACATGAATTTCCAAGCGAAGTTCATCAGTTGATCCATGCGCAGGCGCGGCAGCGTCCCGCGAATCCAGATGAAGACAAAAACAATGGTCATCAGCTTTGACAAGAACCAGACGTAGGACGGAATCCAGGTCAGGAATGAAACCGGCGAAGTCCAACCGCCCAGGAACAGCGTGATTCCGAGGCCAATGATGGCGAACATACCAAGATATTCGCCGAGGAAAAACAACGCGAACTTGAAACCGGAGTATTCCGTGAAATAGCCGGCGATGATTTCGGATTCCGCTTCCGGCAAGTCGAACGGCGTGCGGTTGGATTCGGCGAGCGACGCGATGAAGAACAAAACAAATCCAACCAAACCCCACGGCGTGAAGACATGCCAGTGCGCGATGCCGTAAGTGTATTGATTTTGGTGCGCGACGATCTGGCTCAGGTTCAGCGAGCCAACGACCATCACGACAGTCACAGCGGAAAGGATGAGCGGGATTTCGTAGCTGACCATCTGCGCAATCGCGCGCATCGCGCCGAGCAGCGAGTATTTGTTGCGGCTCGACCAGCCGGCCATGAAGACCGAAACTTCCACCGCGCCGCCGACGGCGAAGAAAAACAGCAAGCCGGCGTCGTAGTCGGTGATGGTCATGTTTTTGCCGAACGGCAGCACCGAATACGAAAGCAGCACGGGAATCAGCATCACCACCGGCGCGAGGAAGTGGACGACTTTGTCCGCCGCGCGCGGCACGATGTCTTCCTTGGTCAGCGATTTGATGCCGTCGGGAATAAACTGGCCGAACCCGCACAGCCGGATTTTGGTGAACGGAATGCCGACGCGGTTGGGGCCGTAGCGGTTCTGGATGCGGCCGAGAATTTTGCGCTCCAAAACCGTCGTGAGCGCGAACACGCCGGGAAACACCGACATGACGAACGCAATGCAAATCAATGTGCTGACGACCGGTTGCAGGGCGGCGGGCAGAAAGCCCGTCAGCCAGTGCAGGGCAGTCACAAAAATTTGATCAAGCTTGTCGAACATTTTCTTTCAATTCTTCAAATTCATTTCGCCGGCGGTGGCGTTGGAGCCGGAGCCGCAATTGGCGCGGCGGCGGCAGCTGCGGCAGCTTTCGCCTTTGCTTCGGCGTCGGCTTTTACTTTGGCTTCCGCAGCGGCTTTGGCTTTGGCCTCGGCCTTGGCTTTTTCGGCGGCGATCACGGCATCAGAATCTGCCGCATCATGCGGATGCATCTCTTGGTAATAGCTGTTGGGTTTGGCCAGCTTGTCCTTGGTCAGCAACAGACCGCCAAAACGATCCGCTGTGCTCAGCTCGAACTTGGTGTCCATCTTGATGGACTCGAAAGGACACACTTCGACGCAAATCTGGCAGCTCATGCAAACGGAAATATCAATGTCGAAAGTGGCCGGATAAAGCTGCGGCTGGCCTTTGTAATCGGGCTTCTTGTCCTTGCTCTTGACGATGTAAATGCACTTGGGCGGACATTCCTTCTCACAAATCTGGCACGCGACGCAGCGCAGACCTTTTTCCCAGTCGTCGCCGTCATAAACGAGGAACGGAAACTGCCGGGTGTTTTCCTTTTGCGCCAAGTGCTCTTCGGGATATTGCACGGTGGTGAGCCGTTCCTTCGAGACGTAACTCCCGAAGAAATTCCTGGCGGTCACCGCCATGCCTTTGATGATTTGCTCGCCTAACATGACGACGGTTGAAAATTGCAGGTTGAAAGTTGCAGGTTGGAAAAATCGCGCGCGCCGGTATTCAAAACCTGCAACTTGCAACTTTCAACTTGCGACCAAATCGTTTTCATCGGTCCACCTCGCCGAGCACAATGTCCACGCTGCCGAGAATCACGATGACGTCCGCGACGCGATGGCCGAGACACATGTCTTCCAAAATCGTGATGTTAATAAAGCTCGGCGGACGCACGCGGTAGCGATACGGATTCGGGCCGCCGTCGCTGATGATGTAAAAGCCCAGTTCGCCCTTCGGCGATTCGATGCGGCCATAAACTTCGCCGGGCTTCGGACGGAAACCGCGCAGCTTCGCTTTCGGATCCATGACCGGTCCGCCGGGAATGTCGCGCAGCGCCTGATTCAAAATCTTGATGCTCTCGCGCATTTCCAGCACGCGCATCATGTAGCGGTCATAAAGATCTCCGTGCTCGCCCAGCGGCACCTTGAAGTCGAAACGGCTGTAAATTCCATATTTGTCCACCTTGCGCACGTCGTAATTCACACCGGCAGCGCGGAGCAGCGGGCCGGTGAGCGACGCGTTGATGGCTTGTTCTTTCGTCAGCGGCGAAACGCCCTGGGTGCGGGCGAGCAGAATTTCGTTTTCGTTCAGGAACGTTTCAAATTCGTCGAGGAACCGGCCGTAATTGGCCACGAGCTGCTTGGTGCGCGCGAGCCATTCATCATTCACGTCCACGCGCACGCCGCCAAAACGCATGTAATTGCACATCATCCGCGCGCCACTGACCTCTTCGAAAAGGTCGAGGATTTTTTCACGTTCACGGAAGGCATACATCAACGGCGTGCCGAGCGCACCCATGTCATGCACGAAAAAGCCGATGAGACTGGTGTGATTCTGAAGGCGCGTAAGCTCCGCCATGATGACGCGGATGTATTCGGCGCGTTCGGGAACTGCCAAGCCCGCAAGTTTCTCGATGGTCAGCGCGTAAGCCCAGTTGTTCGTCATCGAACAAAAATAATCCAGCCGGTCGGTGTAAGGCATCGAGGCGAGATACGAAATGTTCTCGCCGATTTTCTCGTGGTTGCGGTGGAGATAGCCGCACACCGGCTTGAGCTTCACCACTTTTTCGCCGTCCAGCACCACGTCCATGCGGAACACGCCGTGCGTGGACGGGTGATGCGGTCCCATCGAAATCTCCAGCAACTCGCCGATGGATGAGCCGCTCTCGTCGAGCTTCGGCTTCACCTCAAAACTTTTCGGCGGCATGGTGGCAAAGGTGTTCACGCTTTCACCTCCGGCTTCACTTCCGCTTTCACTTCCACCGGATAATGTTTCTTCGCCTCAACTAAAACTTCGTCATGCGGCGTCGGCTCGTATTCAAAATCATCCGGCGCGACATAATCGCGGCGCATCGGGAAGCCCACAAACTCGTCCCACATTAAAATTCGGCGCAGATCAGGATGCCCGTCAAAAATTACGCCATACAAATCGTAAATCTCGCGCTCCTGGAATTCCGCGCCACGCCAGACCGGCGTGAGCGACGGCAAATGGGTTTGATCCGTGCGATTCGCCGTGCGCATCCGCAGAACAATCGGACCGTGTTTCAGTTCCATCGAGTAAAGGTGGTAAACAACTTCGAGATGACCGGAGCGCAACGTCTCGATGGTTTCCTCGACTTCTTTTTCCACGCCTTCGACCACCACTTTCTTTTTGACCTTGGTTTTTATCTTGGCTTCCGGCCAGTCAATGCCGGTGACATTCGAGCAATAATCGAGTTTCAACTGCGCGTCGTCGCGGAGAAATTTCGCCACATCCAGACCGCGACTCGCGTCCACAACCAAAGAACGCTCACCCGCCGGACATTCGTTCGGAAGAATGTCCAGCTTCGTCAACGGCAGTGCGCTTTCGATGCGCAACTTGATTTGTTCGAGCGTTTCCAATTTTTATATTAGGAAACCAGGAAACCAGGAATTTTTTCTCATGGTTTCTTGGGTTCCTTATTAAATTTATGTTCTGGTCATTGTCGGCGGCTGCCAGACTTCGGGATTTTTCGGCGGTTCGAGATCGTGTTTGCCGTAAGCGGGCACGGGATATTCGCCTTCGACATCTGCATTCAGATGGCGCGGACGATCCGGCCCGGTGAGCTTTTGGTTCCGGATTTTTTCCTGCAAAGTCATGATCGCGTGAATCAACGCCTCCGGTCGCGGCGGACAGCCGGGAATCGCCACGTCCACCGGCAGATAACGGTCAATGCCCTTGAGCACGTTGTAGCCCTGCTTGAACGGCCCGCCGGAAATCGCGCACGCGCCCATCGCGATGACATATTTCGGCTCCGGCATCTGGTTGTAAAGCCGCACAACGAGTGGCGCCATTTTTTTGGTGACGGTGCCAGCGACGATCATCAAATCCGCCTGGCGCGGCGACGGCCGGAAGACTTCCGCGCCAAACCGCGCGAGGTCGAAGCGCGACATGGACGCCGCCATCATTTCAATGGCGCAGCAGGCGAGGCCGAACGTCAGCGGCCACACGGAATTCGCGCGGCCCCAATTATACAACTCCTGTAACGACGTCACATAGACGCCCTGCTTCTGCAATTCACTTTTTAGACCTTCGTCAATCATGGCAATACTTTCCGGCGTCAGCACCAGTTCAAAAACCCTTTCCGCCACGCCCAGACCAGGCCTTCCACCAGCAGCACCAGAAAAATGATCATCGCCACAAACGCGCCGACCGTCAGGCCGGTGAACGAAACCGCGAACGGCAGGAGAAAAATCGTCTCCACGTCAAACACCAGAAAAATGATCCCGTAAAGATAGTATTCCGAACGAAAATGGATCCACGCGTCGCCCTTGGAAGCAAGGCCGCATTCATAAGTGTCGTTCTTGTCCCTGCCCGGTTTCTGGGGCGAGAAAAAGTGCGCCCACGCCCATGCCGCCGCGAGTGGCGTCAGCGCAAAGCAAACGGCCGCCGCCATCAGCAGCACAAGGACCAGATATGGATTTTGATTCATAATGACGTTGATAATCATTCCATCGTCAACGTCCTTATTTTGGCCGAAGGCGATCAGGGGCGCTTTGCATAAATTGCTATTTGCTTAACAAAAAAAGTGCAAGCGCGGGCTTTAAGCCATTGAAACACTAACGAGCACCGGTAAGAAGTCAAGCGTGTCTCAACGGCGATGAACGGTTGTTTGGCAAAAGACAAGCCGCCGCCGTTGTGGCCGCTCAATTTAAGTGAGGTTCGACGCGCTGTTCACATCGGCATTGACAGGATCAAAATCATTTCCCGCTTTGGCGATAGTTACTCAGCAATTGCCGGGCGCATCGGCAAGCGGTTGAATTTGTCGCCGGCGGCCAAGACACGGCGACCTGAATTGCGTCGATTCTGCACGGTTTCGGAAGTTGACTGGACCGGACGACATCAATCGTTCGCCGCGTCGGCAGCCGCGTGCCGACCGAGGAGTTGCGGATAATTAATCACACCGCATCCGCCAGAATTAACACCACATTGGGACGCGGCGGTGGTGCCGCGTGAAGCCATGACATTCCGCCAACCAGCGAACAAATCAGCACCGCCGATCGGAGAATGATTTGTTTCATGCTTCAAGAATTTCTCTGGCCGGAAACTCATTCATCAATTTGCGGCTTTGGCTTTGACCAAACCGAAATCAATGTATTGTTCGCCGCCGGTGTTGCGGCAATGAACGGCGATCACATTTTTGCCGGCATGAAGCGCGGCACGTCCGCGGCGATTAAACGAAAAATCTTCATACGCCGAAGTGGCACCCACCGTCTTGAGGGCGAGCACGCCGTTGAGATAAATCTCCGCATCGTCGTCGTGATCCAACCAGCCCAGCATTTCGTCCAACTGGCCGCCGGTCAATTCCACTTCGCGGCGCAGCCAGATGTCATCGGTGGTCCAAGCCGTGTTGACGATGGCAGCGGGATTTTGCGTCCGGCCAAAACCGCTTTGGCCTTCCGGCCAGGCCGACGCATCAAAAACCGGCGCGAACCAGTTGTCCGCCGGTTGGGAAGTCGTGTAACGCCACCGCGCGGGCTGCGTATCCGCCGCCGGCATCACCGGCACAAATCCCGGCAGCTTCGGCATCGGCGCCCAGCCGGAGCCTTTGGTTTTGTCGCGCCTGGCATATTTCTGCCAAACTGATTTTTCGTAAAGCATCCGCATGAAAACGCCGCCGACCACCGGACGCGCAGTAAAGCCGACTTTTTTTGCGGACTTGGTCTGATACCAATCCGTCATCGGCGAACGATCCGGCGTCTGGTTCAAAAAATGAATGATCGGTGCGACCAGCGCGTCAAAGTCCTCGCGGTTTTGCGTGAGCGTCGCGGTCCAGGTGATCCAGTCGAGCTTGGTATATTCCTTCCGGTCGTCGAGCGGCAGGCCGAACTCGTTCTGCGTTTTTTTGTAAAATGCCATTTCCTTGCGCGCGACTTCCGCCGGAAAAAGATTCAAGCCGAGCACGCGATCCCAAACCAAATTATATTTCTGGCTCCACGAACCGGGCTTGTCGAACGCGAGGCGGAAATGGTCGCCATCGTCGGCCTCTTTCACCCAGCGCTGCGCAAATTCGCGCGCGAGTTTGAAATACTCATCGGCCTTGGCCTGGTCGCCGCGCATTTCACACAATTTGGCGAACGAGCCGAGACCGCAAATCGCCTTCACGCTCAAGTTCACGTTGTGCGCCAGATGCCCGGCAAAATCATCGGTGCAAAGCTGTTTCTCCGGATCAAATCCTTTTTCCTTCAAATAATTTGCCCATTGCTCAAGCTCCTTCCAATAAAGGCCGGCGAAATTGGCGTTGCCCTCCATCTGCGCGACGGCGGCGAACAGGCAGAGTAAATTTCCGCTTTCCTCAACCGGCATCTGGTTGTTCACGCCGTGCTCGCCATCGCCATAGACCTGGCCGTTCGCCTTGGGATAGGTGCCGAGATCGTGCGGCGCAAATGGAAATTTCCAGCGCTCGCTCGCGGCATAATTCATAAACGGCACGATGAACGATTTGGCCAGCGTCGGGCCGAACAACAAAAATTGCGGCGACATCGGATAAAACACGTCCGACGTGCTGATGCAGCCGTTGGAGTGATTTTCTTTGCAGAACTGGAGCGGCTGGCCGTTTTCATCGGCGACAATTTTTCCGGCGGCGAAACACTGGCGGTAAGCGAGCGCGCCGAGATTCGCATAATTATCTCCGCCAACCTTCCGCAAATCGCGCATCAATTCGCCATCAAAAGCCGCGCAACGTTTTTGCAGCGAGGCGTAATCGTGGGCCGCCGCTTTCAACAAATCCGCCGCCTCCCAGCCGTTGCGCCGCCAATACGGACGCAGATTTTTCCGCATATATTGAATCGAAAACAAATCGTCGTATGCCAGCACCAGCCAGGCCGAGGCGGTTTTGTTTTTGCCCAGTTCCAAATTCGTCGCGAACGCGAGCACCGTGTCGTTGCGATCATTATTTTGCAACGAAGCTTCGGCGGCGGGCGCGGGC
>CAJAQO010000139.1 GCA_903944085.1 uncultured Verrucomicrobia subdivision 3 bacterium | reverse complement strand
CTGCTGATGATCTGGCGGCTCGAAGCGATGAGCGCCGGCGGCTTTGAAGGCACGGTGCTCGGCACGCTCGTCATGCCGTATTGCTCCGGCATGGGCAACTTGATTTTCGCCTTCATCCTCGGCCGGAGCGGCGGCAGCGGCGCGGACGTGATGACCAATTCGCTCGTCAACAACGTCACGAACCTGACGCTCGTGCTCGGCCTGCCGGCAATTCTCTGGGGTCTGAATGTGATTCCGAAAAAAAAGCCGGACGCCGGCAAAAAGAAAAAAAACGCGTCCGGCGATGCCTCGAAGCTGAACCGCCTGTCGCTGCTGCTGACGCTCACGGCGGTGTTGTTTTTCACCGGCGTGGTCTGGGCACTGGGCCGCAAAGGCCGGCTGGATTTCAACGACGGACTTGTGCTGATTGGATTGTTTTTGTTCTGGCAATGCTTTCATGTGTTTGAAGTGCTCAAACAAAATGCACGCCAGGGCAAATCAGCCTTCGGCTGGATGCTGCCGGTGGATCTGGCGCTGCTCGCGGTCGGCGCGTATGGCATTTACCTGAGCACCGACTGGCTGGTCGCCTGGGTTTCGCACATCCACACCGGCTTTGTCAGCGCCAAACACCTCGGCTGGTTGAGCGGCTGGCTGATGGTGCTGCCGAACGCGCTCCTGGCATTTTATTACGGCTGGCGCAAACAGCCGGAAGTGGTCTATGCCTCGCAAGTCGGCGACGCGCATGTCTCCATCCCGCTCTGCCTCGGCATCTACGCGCTGTATCACCCGATGGTTTTGCCGCCGTTTTTCCACGCCGGCATGCTCATCCTGCTCGGCGCAACGCTGGTTCACATTTTCTTCGTGGCGGCCTTTGGCCGCCTGCCGCGTTTGGTCGGCGTCGCGCTGGTCGCGGCCTACGGCTGGTTTTTGTGGAAGGGATTGTTGAGCTGAAATCGGAATTCGTTGAATCGTTGAATCGGAAAGCCGGCCTTTGCAACGATCCACGATGTAATGATGCAACGATGCAACAATTCAGCTTTTCGTAAAAATCCGCGTATCCCAGGAAACCGCCAGCGGATTGGCACGGACTTTTTCGGCCAGTTCCACGAACGGCACCTGCGCCTCCAGCCAGCGCGGGTTTTTGGCGATGGAATCCATGGTCCCGCTTGTGTGGTTGCAAATGAGATAAATCCCCTGCCCCAGCACCAGGAAGGATTCAAAGCCGGTGCCGGTGTTGTTGCGGGAAAACTCGAAATCGCCGATGCCGTATTGTCCGCCCAGCAGGCCGGCGCGCAGCGAACCGAGGTCGCGCACAAAGTTCTTCAGAAAGTCGTCGTTGCGCGGCCCGGTGTAATGCAGCACGCGCGCCTTGTTTTCCGCGAGCGAGAGCACCGCCCATTCGTCAAACACCGGGCTGCCATAGCGCGTGTTCATCTGCTCCGCACAGGTTTTTATCTGCCGGCTAATTTCTTCAAGCGTCATGCGCTGGAGCAGAGCAAAACCGGTGCCGACGCTCAAGGCAATTCGCCGGCTGCGGAAAAACGCGGAGATTTCACCATTTTCAAGTTTTCCCGGCGCGGGTTTTCGTTACACTGTCCCGATATTTCATGGTCGCGCCTGCGAACAAGCCAAAAAAACTTTTCTGGGGATTGAATGCCCTGCTCGGCATCGCGTTCATCGTCGAACTTCTGGCCCCCAAATATTCGTCCGGCTTGGACGCGGCCACCATTGCGCTGGCCGCCCTCGCCAGCGTGGCCGCGCTTAACCGCCAGTTGCCGCTGCAAAATGTCCTGCCGGCCGCGCTCATCACCGCGCTTATCGGCGGGGTCGCGCACGGTTTGAGTTCCAACCTGAATTTCTCGATTCCCTTCGGCCCAGTGGTGTTCAGCCCGGCCAGCGGCACGAAACTGTTTAACACCATTCCGTGGACCGTGCCGCTGCTCTGGATCGTCGCCATCTTCAACGCGCGCGGCGTGGCGCGGCTGATTCTGCGGCCGTGGCGCAAGATAAAAAATTACGGCTTCTGGCTCATCGGTCTCACGGCGGCGCTGGCCGTGGCGTTTGATGTCGCGCTCGAACCGTTTGCCTGGCATGTGAAACATTTCTGGCTCTGGCAGCCCACGCGGCTGCCCGTCACCTGGCAGGGCACGACGCTGCTGAATTTTTTCGGCTGGGGTTTTGTTGCTTTGCTGATCCTCGCGTTTGCCACGCCGTCGCTCATCAAAAAACAGCCGGGCAATCCCAGCGCGCCGGATTTTCATCCGCTGGTGATCTGGCTGGGCGCGTTGCTTTTGTTCGCCAGCGGCACGGCCGGCGCGGGGCTGTGGTGGCCGGTGGGCGTGGACGCGGCCATCGCCGCGGTCACAGCGGTTTTGGCGGTTCGCGGCGCAAAATGGTAGTGGGACTTTCGGCAGCTTTCTGTCGCGTGATCTTCAGCCGCGCGACGCGCAAACCGTCCATCTCCTCGACATGCAGTTCGTATTCGCCAGCCGCAAAACCATCGCCGGTCTTCGGAAACCCGCCCAGCCGCTGCGTTACCCAGCCGCTCGCCGTCGCGACGCTTTCGTCATGCACCACCGGGCCGATGATGTTTTCCAAATCGTGCAGCGGCAGCGTGCCGGAAACTTCCCAGACATTTTCGCTGCGCCGGATGAACTGTGTCGCCTCGGCATCAAACTCGTCTTGAATCTGCCCGACCAACGCCTCTATGGCGTTTTCCAAAGTGACGATGCCCAGCGCGCCGCCAAATTCATCCACGACGAATGCAAAGTGCGATTTTTTTTCGAGGAAGCGTTTCAACAGTTTTTCCAGTTGCGCGGTTTCCGGCACGCAAATCAGCTTGCGCGCGAGCGGGAGCAAATCCGCCGCCGTCTTCGCGCGCTCGCGAAAAGCGTAAAGATCCTTGATGTGGATCACGCCGCGCGCCTTGTCCGGGTCGCCGTCGTCGCAAATGGGAAAGCGCGAGTAGCGCGTCTTTTCGGCGACGGCCAGGCATTCGGCAATCGTCGCGGCGGAATCAAACACGGTGACTTCGTTGCGCGGGCGCATGACTTCGCGCGCGGTGCGGTGGCGCAAATCCAGCGCGTTCAAAATCAAATTGCGCCGGTCGGGCGAGCCTTGCGCGGCCGCGAGAATGACGCGCAGTTCCTCCTCGGATTGCGCGCCGTGCAACTCGTCCGCGCCGATGCCGAGCCATTTCAAAATGAATTGCGACGAGCGGTTCAGCAGCCAGATGAACGGATAAGCCAGCCGATAAAACCACACCAGCGGGCGGGCCGTCCACAGCGCCGCCGACAGCGTGCGGCGGATGGCGACCGCCTTCGGCACCAGCTCGCCGGCGACGATGAGCAGGTAGCAGTTGGTGAAAAAACCGACGCCGAGCGCGATGTGATGCCGCAGCAATTCGGAAGCGACGCCCAGCAGATTGAACAGCGGCTCCAGCAAATCGTGAAACACCGGTTCCACTGCCATGCCGAGGCCGAGGCTGACCATCGTGATGCCGAATTGCGTGGCGCCGATGTAAACGTCCAGGTGGGCGAGAATGTGCCGCGCGGTTTTGGCGCGGCGGTTGCCCTTGGCCACCAGCGAGGCGAGCTGCGAGTCGCGGATGCGGACCATGGCCAGTTCCGCCGCGACGAAAAAACCGTTGAGCAGCACCAGCGCCAGCACGGCGAGGATTTTCAGCGCGATCAAAATGGCGGCTTGCGGAGTCATCGGCAAAAAGCGGAAAGCGGAAAGCGGAAAGCGGAAATGAAAACACCGGCGCGCAAGGCCACGATGTTTTCGCTTTCCGCTTTTCGCTTTCCGCTTTTCATAATTTCATTTCTCCAAACATCACCTTCAAAATGTCCTTCAGCTTCACCACGCCGATTTCCTTGCGCGCGTGCGACAGCACGATCGCCGTGCGCTGGCCGGCGCGCTGCATGAGCCGCAAGGCCACTTCCAGCCGGATGCCTTCGTTCACAAACACCGCCGGCGTCATGTAAGCCGAAGTCGGTTTCTCCACGTCCAGATTGTCGCGATATACCAGCGGGCGGATGTCCAGCAAACCGGCGATGCGGCGTTCGCCGTCGCGGCTTTCCCAGACCGGCAGCCGCGAAATGGCATTTGCCCGCGCCAAAGCGAGTGCCTCGCGCAACGGCGTCAGCGCCTCGACCGTGGGCGTTTCCGCCAGCGGCTTGGCCACCTGACTCACCGTGAAATTTTGCAAATCCAGAATGCGGTTGACCATCGCGTGTTCATCGTCCGTCAACGTCTGGCCGGACTCGCGCATGATGGCGCGCATTTCCTCGCGGTTGCCGAACAGCCGGCCGGTGAAGACCTGTCCGCCGGTCCATTTCAAAATCGTTTGCGACACGTCCTCGACAATCAACACCAGCGGGCTTAACAAAACATTCACGATGCGGAACGGCCGCGCCGCCGAAAGACACAGTGAATTCGGGTGCGCGCGGAACAGCATTTTCGGCAGCAGATCGAAGAACGTGTAGAATAGGAAAACAATCAGCGCGAACAGCGTCACGATCAACGCCGTCTGGCCGAGGAACCATTCGTGGAGCTTCGCCAGCATCCAGCCGAGGATGATGAAGTTCGCCAGCGTGTTGCCGACCAGAATCGTCCACAGAAATTTCTCCGGCTTTTCGAGAAAGCGGTTGAGCAGCTGCGCCGACGGCTTGCCGCCGCGCGCCAGCCGCCGCACGCGCAGCCGGTTCAGCGCGAACACGCCCGCCTCCATGCCCGACAGCAGAAACGACGCGCCCAGGCAGAGCGTCAACAGAATATAGTCGAGCAGGCCGTTATCCATGCGCCTCCTTTCGCCAAATGATGAATGATGAATGATGAATGATGAAGTGACGGGCCAACCCGGCTTTGCGCGATGAAACGAACCGCGTCGCTTGCGGTTGGGGCAACTTCATCATTCTTAACTCTGCCTTCATCATTTAATTCGCTGCACCAGCAATTCCTTCACCCGCCGGCCATCCGTGAGTTGCGCCGTGAGTTTCAGCCCGGAAAAAACGGCGGATTCATCCGCGTCCGGCACCACGCCGAGCAGATGCGTCAGCAGGCCGCCCATCGTCTCGACCTCGGCGACTTCCGGCAGCGCAGGAAATTCGCGGCGGAAATCCTCCAGCCGCATCGTGCCGCTCATGCGCCAGCGGCCCGGCGCGAGCTTGGCCATGACGAAACCTTCCGCCGGCGATTGCGGGCGGACGGTGCCGACCAACTCACCGAGAATATCCTCCATCGTCACGATGCCCGCCGTGCCGCCGAATTCATCCAGCACAATCGCCATGCCGCGCTGCTGTTTTTGCAACGCGCGGAACAGCAGCAGCAAATTCATTGTCTCCGGCACGAAGGACGGAAATTCAATCGCGTCCGCCAAATCAATTTTCGGGTCGAGCAAAAGCGCGCGCGTGTTCAAGATGCCGACGATGGTGTCCGGCGTTTCGTCGTAGATCGGCAGGCGGCGGTGCTGGAATTTTTTGGCGGCGGCGATCATTTCTTCCACGCTCGCATCATCGCTGATGCAGGCCATGCCGGGACGCGGACGCATCACGTCCCGCGCCACGCGCTGATCCAGACTGATGATTTGCAGGATGATTTCTTTTTCCGTTTCTGCGAGCGTGCCCTGGGCGGAGGCCATGTCGAGCAACTCGTGGTATTCCGCGTCGGTGAGCTTGGCCGCCGGCGTGGATTGCTGCGCGGCTTTCTTGAGGATGGCCGCGTTCAGCCATTGCGCTACGCGGTAAAGCGGCTTGGAAATTTTTTCAAAGCCGAACATCGCCCACGCCACGCGCACCGCCCAGCGCTCCGGCTGCCGCACCGCCAGCGTTTTGGGAAACACCTCGCAGCCGAGCAGCACCAGCGCCGCGAGCGAAATCATCGTGAGCGCCAGCGCCCAGTGTGCGTTGAAAACCATGCGCAGCGCCACCGCCAGCATGGCGGCGTTGGCGAAGGTGTTGCCCAGCACCAGCGTGGCCAGCAAATCCTGCGGGCGTGCCAGCAGTTGCGCCACGATTTTGCCCCGGTGCGGATGCCGTTCCGCGAGTTGTGCCACCTGCCGCTGGCTCAGGGAAAACAAGGCCGTCTCCGCCAGCGCAAAGAAAAAACTCGCGCCGGCGAACAACATGATGGCCGACATCGCCTGCTCCATGACCCGAGCATGCCGGAAATGGCGCAGCGAAAAAAGCGAAATGAAAACACGCCGGCAAACAAAACTGAATCCCGGCCGGCACCGGTTGGCCGCAGATGCGAGATCAAACACCAGATCTAAGCCAACTCACGCGCAGCCATCCTTTCAGCATTTCGCTAGTAATCTAAAGCCGTCGAATTGCGTCTGACCCTTGAAATGCATTTTCGGTCTTTCAATTTGACCCTGCTTTTTGCCCTCGCGTGGGCTGGGAACAGCCGTTTGCCGGCCGCGACGGTCGCCACAGCGGAGTTCAACCGAAAAATCCGCCCGGTGCTGGAAGCATATTGCTACGACTGCCACGGCGGCGGAGAAAATCGCGGCGGCGTGGCGCTCGATGCGTTTAATTCCGGCACGAATGTCATCGCCGGCCGCGACGTGTGGTGGCGCGTCCTGAAAAATCTCCAGGCAAACCTCATGCCGCCCGCCAAAAAATCCCAGCCGACGCCGGCGCAAAAAAAACTGGTCGTCCAATGGATCAAGTCCGCCGTCTTTGAAACCGCTCCGCAAAATCCCGATCCGGGCCGCGTCACCCTCCGCCGGCTCAACCGCGTGGAATATCAAAACACCATCCGCGACCTCGTCGGCGTGGAATTTGATGCGCCGGAAATTTTTCCACCGGAAGACACCGGCAAGGGTTTCGACAACCTCAGCGACGTGTTGACCTTGTCGCCGATGCTGCTGGAAAAATATGTGGACGCGGCGGAAAAAATCATCGGCCAGGCGGTGCCGGTTCCGGACGACGCGGCCGCGAAACGCTCAAAGCCCGCAAATGAAACGCGTTTCTTCCCGAAGCCTGTCCCAGCCGGTGTTGCCGACCGGCGCGCGTATGCCCGCGAATTGCTCGGCGATTTTGCCCGCCGCGCCTTTCGCCGACCGGTTGACCAAGCAACCACCGACCGGCTTGTCCAGCTTGCGGAAAGCGTTTATGACCAGCCCGGCAAAACATTTCAGGCCGGCGTGGCGAAAGCGATGGTCGCGGTGCTCGCTTCGCCCAGATTTATTTTTCGGGAAGAAAACACCGCGCCAGCCGGTCATGAGCCTTACGCGTTCGTGGATGAATATGCGCTGGCCTCGCGGCTTTCGTATTTTCTCTGGTCTTCGATGCCGGACGAGGAATTATTCCGGCTCGCAGACGCCGGCAAGCTCCGGAAAAATCTTTCCGCCCAACTCGCCCGGATGTTGGCGGACCCGCGCGCGGATGCGCTGGAAAAAAACTTCGTCGGCCAGTGGCTGCAGGCGCGTGATATTGAAACTGTGCCCATCGAGGCGCCCAGCGTGCTGGCGCGGGAGCAGAAAATTGATCCGCAATTGGAAACCACGCGCCAGCGATTCCGCGAATTGAGGAACAAACCGGAGGCCACGCTGACTGCGGCGGAAAAAGCAGAACTCGCAAATCTCCGCGCGACCCTCCATGCGCGACGGCAACTGGCGAGCGCGGATTTGACGGACGACTTGCGCCACGCGATGCGCCAGGAGACGGAAAGCGTTTTTGCCTTCATTTTGCGCGAAGACCGCAGCCTGCTGGAATTATTGGACAGCGATTACACGTTTCTCAACGAACCGCTTGCGCGGCACTACGGCATCACCAACGTCTTCGGCTCCGAAATACGCCGCGTGACGCTGCCGCCGGACAGCCCGCGTGGCGGCGTTCTGACGGAAGGCACGGTGCTGGCCGTGACTGCCAATCCCACCCGGACGTCGCCGGTCAAACGCGGCGTGTTCATCCTCGACAACATTCTCGGCACGCCGCCGCTGCCGCCGCCGCCGAATGTGCCGCCGCTCGAAAATTCCATCGCCAACGTGAACGGCCGCGTGCCGACGCTGCGCGAGACGCTCGCGGTGCATCGGGAAAATCCGTTGTGCGCGTCCTGCCACAGCCAGATGGACCCGATTGGGCTGGCGCTGGAAAATTTCAACGCGCTGGGCATGTGGCGCGTTCAGGAATTCGGCCAGCCGATTGATCCGTCGGGCCAACTCATCACCGGCGAAACTTTTGCCGACATCCGGGAATTGAAGCGCGTGCTGGTGAAAAATCACGCCGAGGATTTTTACCGGACCCTGACGCAAAAACTTTTGACCTATGCGCTCGGGCGCAGTCTGGACTATTATGATGTCGAGACGGTGGACCAGATTGTGGCGCGCATCGAAAAATCCGGCGGCAAACCGTCCGCGCTGCTGGCGGGAATTGTGGAGTCCGCGCCGTTTCAAAAAACCCGCAGTCCGCCGAAAACCGCCGCCGCCGAAAACGCGAAGGAAAAATTATGAAAAAGAAATCCGCCGCCGAAACTTACGCGTCACAACGGTTCG
>CAJAQO010000138.1 GCA_903944085.1 uncultured Verrucomicrobia subdivision 3 bacterium | reverse complement strand
TTGGTGCGTGGCCGCGCCCGGGCTTTGGCCGGCAGGCACGCCGTCGCCATCCAAAGGGAAACCGGGACAAACAAACCACCGGAACTGGTTATGTTCCGGCGGTGGCGAAGAAATGGGCTGGTTCGGGAAGTTCAGTTCGCGCAATCCTTGGCTTCCAACTTCTGCCAGACGAATCCGTAGAGGGCGATGAACACAAAGCACACGAGCGGCACCACGAAGCCAGTGCGCATGGAATGTGTGTCCGCGATGTGCCCCATGAACGGCGCCGCAATCGCCCCGCCCACGATGGACATGACGATGAGCGAGGAGCCAAGCTTGGTGTAGTCGCCGAGGCCGCGGATGCCGAGCGCGAAAATGGTCGGGAACATCACGGACATGAAGAAAAACGTGCCGAACATGGCATACATTCCCACCTTGCCGCCGCCCATGCACACGGCGGTGAGCACAATGTTGATGACCGCATAGGTTGCCAGCACGAGGTGCGGCTTGAACTGGCTGATCACCGCGCTGCCGCAGAGGCGGCCGGACATAAACAGAACAAAACCGATGGCTCCGAGCCAGTGGGCCGCCTGCAATTTGGTCACGCCGGGATCGTTTTCCAGAATGTAATTCACGCAGAAGCTGAAAATGCCCGTTTGCGCCGCGACATAAAGAAATTGCGCGCCGATGCCGAGCGTAAAATGTTTGCGCCGGAACATGTCCCAGTTCTTCGCGACCAAAAGGAACGCGGCCACGTAGGCGGCCACCAGCAAACCGTATTTCGTCGGCTGAAACAAGGCCGGCGGCATGTTCAACAAGGTCCATATCAAACCCAAAATCGGCGCGATGAAGAAATACAGGAGCCCGATCACCACCGCCAGGGCGATGCCGATGGCGGCGAGCTGGCCGCCGGCCGGCTTCAGGCGGATTTTTTGGTCGGCGGATTTTTTGCTTTCATCCACGGCGTGCAAATCCGGCACCGGCGCGAAAATAAACACCAGCACCCAGATGGCCGCAAAGATGCCGATGCCGAGGTAAGGGGTGGACAAGCCGGCGTTGGCGTTCGCGCCGTCGCCGCTGCCGAAGACAAATTGACCGCCGACAATCGGGCCCAGAATCCAGCCGCCGCCATTGATGGTTTGCGCGATGTTGATGCGCGTCGCGCCATGCTCCGGTGCGCCCAGGACCGTGGTGTAGGGATTGGCGATGGTTTCCAGGCAGGTCATGCCCGCCGCGATGACGAACAGGCCAAGCAGAAAGGCCCAGTAGGCGCCGATGCTGACGGCGGGAATAAACCAGAAGGCGCCCGCCGCAATCAACGACAGACCGACGAGGATGCCGCCTTTGTAGCCGAACTTCCGCGCGATCAAACCGGCGGGAATCGCCATGAGAAAGTAAGCGAGATAATTGGCGGATTGCACCAGCCCGGACTGTTCCTTGTTGATGTGCAACGAATCCTGAAAATGTTTGTTCAGAATGTCAATCATGCCATTGCAAAAGCCCCACAGCAGGAACAATGAGGTGACCAGCGCGAACGTGAGGAAGAGGTTTTTGCCATCTGCCGTGCGGAATAATCCGCCGCCCGTGGCACCCGATGAATTGGAGGACTGAACCGGTGTGATCATGTGTTAAGGTGATTGTTCCGGGTGAGTCTTTAGAAATGTGGGTTTGCGTCAAGCTTCATTTGCTACCCATGCAGGTAGTGCGCTGGCCGGAGGATCCGGGCGCGCGGCGGATGATCGCGGTGCCGCATCGCCAGAAATTGTTACAGTCTCCGCTTGCCGGGAAATTTGGAACTGGTGTCTAATCACCGCATGAAATCCGCTGGACACGTCGCGTGCGCCCTGGGCGCGGCGCTATTGTTGACGACCCATCTGCCTGCGGTCGCCGCTGATGACCCGTTCGCCTGGCCACCCATCACCGCCCAGACCAAACCGTGGGCCTATAACTGGTGGATGGGCAGCGCGGTGGACAAAACCAATCTCACCAAGGAACTTGAACGCTACGCGGCGGCGGGGCTGGGCGGCATCCACATCATTCCGATTTACGGTGCCAAGGGTTTTGAATCGAAATACATCAATTATCTGTCTCCGGAATGGATGGAAATGATGGGCTGGGCCGTCAGCGAAGCGCACCGGCTCGGCATGGGCGTGGACATGACTACCGGCAGCGGCTGGTGTTTCGGCGGCCCGCAGGTGACGGACGAAGACGCGAACGCCAGCGTCGTGGTGAAAACGTATGCCGTCGTGTCCGGTCAAAAAGTGAACGGCAAATTTAGTCGCAATGCCACGCAAGCGCTCGTTGCCTTTTCGTCGGACGGAAAATCGGTCGAACTCACGGACAAAATTTCCGCCGGCGGCGAACTGGATTGGACGGTGCCAAATGATGCGACCAACTGGACCGTTTACGCCATCTCCCAAAAGCCCAGCGGCCAGAAAGTCAAACGCGCCGGCCCCGGCGGCGAAGGCTGGATGCTCAACTTGATTTACGGCCACGCGATGGACGATTACCTCAAGCCCTACACCGCCGCGTTCGCCAATTATCACGGCCCGAAACCGCGCGCCCAGTATCACGATTCCTACGAATACCGTTCCGACTGGTCGCCGGATTTTTTCGCCGAGTTTGCCAAGCGGCGCGGCTATAAATTGCAGGACGAGCTGCCGGCGCTCTTCCCCAATTCAACGCTGCAACCATTCAACAATTCACGCTTCAACGATCCCGACCACCGCGCCCGCGTTTTGTGCGACTACCGCCAGACCGTCTCCGAAATCATGGCCGAAGAATCCATGCCCGCGTGGACGAAATGGGCGCACGCCGAAGGTTTCATCACGCGCTATCAGGCGCACGGCTCGCCCGGCAACTGGCTGGATCTTTACGCCACCGCCGACATTCCGGAAACAGAAATGTTTCACGCCGACCGCAACCTTTTGGTTTCCAAATTCGCGTCGTCCGCCGCGCACGTCACCGGCAAACCGCTCGTCAGCTCCGAAACCGGCACGTGGCTCGAGGAACATTTCACCGAGAAATTGTCCGACGTGAAATCTCTGTTCGACGACATGTTTCTCTCCGGCATCAACCACCTGTTTTATCACGGCTGCTGCTACTCGCCCGACGAGGCCGGCTGGCCCGGCTGGCATTTTTACGCCTCCACGGAGATGAACCCGCGCAATTCCATCTGGCGCGACGCTATCACCGTCAACACCTACGCCGCGCGCGTGCAATCCATTTTGCAATCCGGCCAGCCGGACAACGACATTTTGCTCTACTGGAACATTTCCGATTTCTGGATGCAGCCCGGCGACAAGCTGCTGCCGCAACTCACCGTCCACGCCCGCGACTGGTTCGAGGACCAGCCCATCGGCCGGACGGCGAAGGAACTGTGGGATAAAGGTTATGCGTTCGACTACGTTTCCGACGCGCAGTTGAAAACGGCAAAAGTTGCGAGTCAAATGATTCAAAATACTCTCGCAGAGAAAAAAGTAGTCCAAATGCCCGGTGGAAAATATCAAGTTGTCGTCGTGCCGGAATGCAAATACGTCGCGCTGGAAACTTGCGAGCAACTTGTTGCGCTAGCGAAGAACGGCGCAACGGTGATTTTCCAAAAGCAACTTCCGACTGATGTTTCGGGCTTGAATAATTTGGTCGCAGAACGTGAAAAATTTCAGAGCCTTCGTAACGAAATTAAAACCAAATTTCACAAGGATTCCTACTTGGACGTTTCTGAATATTCCATCGGAAAAGGCAGGGTTTTAGTTGGTTCTCTCAAGGATACACTGGCGTTCGCTTCTGGCATTGATTTTCAAGAAGGTTTTGCAATTGGTGGTCGTCTATCTTTCGTTCGCCGCTCGTTTGACGGCGGGTGGAATTATTTCATTGCCAATCGCAGCGAAACGAATTTTAACGGCTCGATTGGGTTTAATCACCCAGTAAGATCCGCAGTTATTCTTGATCCCATGAGCGGAAACTCTGGTGTCGCCGTTTGGATTGAAGGTGAAATTCATCTGCAACTTGCCGCCGGCGAGTCCGTGATTCTCCGCGCCTTCGCCGACAAAAAAGTGGAAGGCCCGGCTTGGAATTATTGGCAGACGAACGGTCAGCCGGTTGAAATCACCGGCCAGTGGAACGTGAAATTTCTCGAAGGCGGCCCGACGCTGCCAAGCGATTTCCAAACCGCCAAGCTCGCCTCGTGGACGACGTTCCCCGACACCAACACGCAAGCCTTCGCCGGCAACGCGAAATACGAAACCACGTTTGATGCGGACAACTCAAAACTCAAAACTCAAAACTCAAAATTCTATCTCGACCTCGGCGATGTGCGCCAGAGTGCGCGGGTGCGCGTCAACGGCAGGGATTATGGCATGCTCATCACGCCGCCGTTCCGCGTGGTCGTGGACAATCTCAAACCGACCGGCAACACGCTCGAAGTGGAAGTCACCAGCGTCGCCGCCAACCGCATCCGCGACCTGGACCGGCGTGGTGTGAAGTGGAAAACTTTCCGCGACATCAACATCGTGGACATCAATTACAAACCGTTCGACGCCGCCAACTGGCCGATCACTGACTGCGGCCTGCTCGGCCCGGTCACGCTGACGCCGCTCACGCCAAGCAGGAACTGAATTTCACGCAAAGGCGCAAAGACGCGAAGAAAAGAAAAATCAATGCGAAGAGCTTGCTGCTTTGCGTCTTTGCGAGAAAAAACTGCCACCTCAATTCCCCAGCGGCTTCTCCTTGGAAGCAGTCGGACTGGCCGGCATGGCAAACGTGGCGACCGCATCTGGTTTCGCCGGATCAAAATCGCCAAAGTCATCCACGATGAATTTCGCCAGCGGCAGCTTGTCCTGCTGGATGCCTTCGACGACGCACTTCGCCAATTCGTAGCTGCCATAATTATTGTGGTGCGTGCCGTCTTGAAACGCCTGGCCCACATTTTCGCGGAGCGCGCGATAAAACGTCCGGCTCATCACATTCAAATCAATCAGTGCGCAATTCTCTGCCTTCGCGACTTCGCGCACCGCGTCGGGATAGCCGGCCAGCGTGGCTTGCTCCACCCCGCTTTTGCGTTCCATCGAAGTCACCAAAACCGGCGTGCCGCCGAACGAACGGGTCCGCTCGACCACCTGTTTTAAATCCGACTTGTAAACTGCCAGCGCATTGGTGGCCTTGTTCTTCTGGTCGTTGTGGCCGAACTGCACGAACAGGTAATCGCCCGCTTTCATCAGGCTGAAAATTTTTTCAAACCGCTGCGCGCGCAGCGAATCGGCCACGGTCTCGCCGGATTCTGCGTGATTGGCAATGGCAACCTCCGGTTTGAAAAAGCGCGGCAGCATCTGGCCCCAACTATTCCATGGCTCAGCCGGTTGATCGCACACCGTCGAATCACCAATCACAAAAACCGTTGGCACGTCAGCTTTTTCGATGATCAGCGAACGCACGCTCGGATGCGAGCCATTGAATTCGAGTGTCAGTTTCTCATCCCAATCCCAAATCTCGCTGGCCTTTTCGCGGGGTTTCAAATGCACGTGGTTGTCGGCGGTAATTTGCGGCGTGCGCAAATTCACGATGAAGGTGCGCGCCTCGGTTTTCCCCGCCGCCGTGTGAATTTTTTCCAGCATCAACCGGCGCAGCTCGGCCTTCACCGTCGTCGTGGACTCGCTCTGACCGCCGAGCACGACGGTCACGCGATAGTTTCCCTCGGGAAGTTTGGCGGAAAAATAAAACGGCTTGTCGCTCATCGCCGCCGCGCCACTGCTGACAACTGCGCCTGGCTCAAAACCAAAGCCGGCGTCGGTGGAATAAAAAATCGTCGGTGAAACTTGAATCCAGCCGGGAGCGGGCTTGTTATCGCTGAAATCAAATTTGAAATTCGTCTGCGCGCACAGCGTCGGGCAGCCGGCAGCCAGCATAATTGCCGCAAAAATCCCGGCGGAAAAATAATGGAGACGTTTCATGGGTTGGTTGAGTTGGTTCGAATTTCAGCTTGGTAAACTTCAATGGCTTTGCCCTTCTCGGAAAAGAATTTTCCCAGCGGATCGCCCGGCAAACTTTTCAACCCAGCAATGACGCGCGCCGCATTGAACTGCGCTCCGCTGTCCGTCGTGTGCGTGCCTTTGTCGGCAAAAAAAGTTTCCACTTTTTCGCGTCCGGCTTTTTTGTAGGCGTCGGTGATGACCATCGTGAGATCAAAATAAAGCGCGCCGTTGTGCTTGGCGACTTGCGAATCCCACTCGGCGATGTTCGCGAAATCGCGTCCCGTTTCCCAGCGCTGCTGGTGCGGAATCGGCGAACAAATAATTGCCGTTGCGCCGCGCGACTTGGCATCGGTGACAAATTTCGCCATATACCAGCCGAACGTGTGGACAAGCTCCTTCGTGCCGTCGGGCTTGGTGTCCTCGACGGTTTCGTCGCCGATGCCTTTGCCGTCCGGGCGGCCTTTCATCGCTGGATCACCGATGCGGCCCTGATCATTGTGGCCAAATTGAATGATGACAAAATCGCCGGGCTTGATGGCGTCCGCGACTTTTTGCCAGCGGCCCTCGGTGAAATAAGTCCGCGCGCTGCGCCCGCCGATGGCGTGATTGACGACGTTGATTTTGTTCGTGTCGAAAAACGACGCGATGCGTTCGCCCCAGCCCCACAAACCACCACCGGTGCCGCCGCTGCGCACCGTCGAATCGCCGACGATGTGAAACGTCGGCAGCGAAACATTCGCGGCTTTTTCGACGGCGACTTTTGAGGCGTCCACCACGGGCCGCTCGTCCTCGGCGGCGAAAACCATTCCGGTCGCAAACGTCAAACCAACGAACAGACTGGCCAGACAATTTTTCATAAAATCATTTCGGTTCAGATTTCTCTTTGGTCGGTGCCGGCTGGCTCCAATCTGCCGGCGCGACGCCGTTCGCATTTTCCGAGAAATATTTTACCAGCGGATTTTCTTTCGAAGCTTTCAGCCCCGACACGACGCAAATTGCGTTCGTCTGCGCGCCAGCCAGACTCGTATGCGGCCCGGCATTGGCGACAAACAGATCGTTCACCTTTTCCTGGCCAAGCGCATCGTATTGGCGCGCGATGATTTCGTTGAGGTCAATGAATGGCACATTCGCGGCGCGGGCAGCTTCTGCCGCCCAGCCTGCCGCGCTGTTGGTGCCGCTACGCGCGGCCTTGCCGTCGCGCCAGGTGTTGCGCGGAATGAGCGAGCAGATCATCGGCGTCGCGCCTTTCGCGCGGGCCTCGGCGATCATTTTCATCTCATACCAGCCGAAGGTGTGAACGGTTTCAAATTTCTTCGTGACGCGATTCGTGATGTCCTGCGACTCGTCACCAATGCCGTGAAGTTCGCCGCGCGCCCGCGCCGCGTCGTTGACTTGGCCGCCGTTCGTGCCGAACTGCATGAGCACAAAATCGCCGGGCTTGATGAGCGCCAGCGTGCGCGGCCAGAAATCGCGGTAAAACGTCCGGCTGGTGGTGCCGCCGAGCGCGCGGTTGACGACATTGATTTTGCTCGTGTCAAAAAAAGGCGCAAGCTGGTCGCCCCAGCCCCACTGCCCGCCGTCGCCTTTGCCCTGACCGTTGCGCACGGTGGAATCGCCGATGAGAAACAGCGACGGCAAGTTGGTGTTGGCCGGGAAATTTTCACGGCGCGCCGAAACCTGCGTTTCATTTTTCGGCTGGCCGTCCACGAGTTGGGCAAAAGCATTTTGCGAGGCTGCGGCCACAGTGGTCGCCGCCAGCAAGTTAAAAAATAAACGCAACCGCTGGTTGATTGGTTTCGAGGGTTTCATTTGATGATTTGCGTTTCATTTATTTGCCGTCCAGTCCGACTTGCAACTGCGGATTTCCGGATTTTGTCCACGTCGGCGGATTCATTTTCAGGCCGGTGATTTTTAGGACGTAAGCATATTTGCACGGCGCGGTCGCGGGCAGTTTCACTTTCAAGTCGGTGTCGTCCTGCGTGAATTTTAATCTGCCTTCGCTGCCGAGCATCGTGACCGTCGCAATTTTGCCCTCGAGTTTTTCCCCAGCCGCGAGCGAGGTGATGACGGCTTCCGCGCCCGGCCAGTTGCCGAGAATGATGGCGTAAAGGTTTTCGCCCTTCACGGTGAAGCGGATGTTCAAGCCGGATTTTCCACGCCCGCCGCCTTCGCCAAACTTGGTCCAGTTGTGCGTGTCGTAAATCGCCTCGCCGTTCACGCCCAGCCACGCGCCGATTTCCAGCAGCGTAGCGGAAATCTCCGGCGGAAACGTGCCGTCAGCTTTCGGCGAAAGATTCAGCAGCAGCGTGCCGTTTTTGCTGACGGTGTCCGCGAGCTTGGCAATGATGGGTGCCGGGCCGGAGATCCGCTCGCCTTCCGTGTAGCCCCAGGTGCTGCCGATGGGTTCGTCCACCTGCCATGCGCCGGTGCGGATGCCGGACGGCGAGCGCGCGCCGATTTTTTCAAAATCAATGATCGAGCCAATCGTCTCCGTGTTTTTGTTGCTCGGCGCATAGGCGGCTTTCTTGGTGCTCAACGAAACTTCCTTGCCCCATGCTTTCGCGCGATTGTAATAATAAGCCGCGACGCGCAGCTTCAACGGGTCGAGGTAACGCTGGTCCACGCCATTGTCGAACCAGAGCAGGTCCGGCTGATATTTGTCAATCAACTCGACATTGCGCGCAAACCAGTTAACCAGAAACTTTTCGCACGCGGCGTCGCTGCGGTCGGCGACGTTGTAAAAATCCGCCCATTTCGGATCGTAAAGATCGGCGTGCTCGGCCTTCATTTTTTCCACCAGCTCGGCCGGCGGATTGATGAACTGGAAATTTTCAATGCCGTGATTCGAGACGCCGAATTTCAAGCCCTGCTTCCGCACGGCCTGGCAAAGTTCACCAATCAAATCGCGGTGCGGGCCCATTTGCATCGCGTTGAACGGCGTCACCGCGCTGTCCCACATCGCAAAATTTTCGTGGTGCTGCGCCGTCGGCACGACAAATTTCACGCCGGATTTTTTGAACAATTCCGCCCAGGCATCGGCGTTGAAATTCGATTGCGTGAACAGCGGGATGAAATCTTTGTAGCCGAATTGGTCCGGCGGCCCGAAATGTTCCGCGTGCCACTGCCGGTCCGCGCCATACATGTGTTTTTCATACCACTCGTTGTGATGCGCGGGCACGGAATAAAGTCCCCAGTGCATGAACAAGCCGAACTTCGCACCAACAAACCACGACGGAACTTTGTAATTTTCCTTGAGCGAATCCCACGTCGGCTGGAACGGCCCCGGCGGCAGCTTCGTCGGAATTTGCGCGACGGCGGCCTCAACCACTTCGAGCGTTGTCTCCGGTGCCATGTCGTAGCCGCTGGAATTTCCACCGTCAGCCACCGGGTTGTCGGTCTGTGCCACCAAGGGCAAAGTCATTGCCGCCAGCGCAAAGATGGAAATCGTCAAGCGGTTCAGAATTATTTTTGGTTTCATGATGCGTTCGCGTGGCGACAAAATTATTTGCCGCCCGCGCGCGGCAGCGGCAGCGTGTATTTGTCAAAAGCAGAAAGCACCGGCAGCGAGTTGCCGTCTTCATCGAAAAAACTGCGCGAGACAAGTCCGCTGCGATTGCCGACCGCCGGTTCCCACCAGAAAATGCCCTTGCCGCGCCCGTTCGGCGTGTTCATCACGATGCGCGTCACTTCGTCGAGAAACTCGCGCTGGCCTTCCGGTGTTTCGGCGAACGGCTCGACACGCCCGCTCGATTCGCGCGCCGGCCGCCAGTTGTAGGCCGCCTCCACGACGATCACGTCTTTGCCGTAAGTATTCGCGGTGAAAGCAAGATTCTCGCGCAAATCCTCCAGCGATCCCTGCCACCACGGATAAAATGAAAAACCGATGACGTCGTAGAAAATCTGGTAGCGGTTCAAGTTTTCGAAAAACCATTTCGTCTTGGCCTGGCTGCCGCCCGTGTCAACGTGGAGCATGATTTTCGGCGGCAAATTGGTCCCGCTGCCGGCGGCGACGCCTTTAGCTCCCGCGCGAACATAATCCGCAAAATTGTCCCAATGCTCCGGCAGTTTGCCATCCGGCCACAACATGCCCACAGTGATTTCGTTGCCGACCTGCACCATGTCCGGCAGCACGCCGGCGTCGCGAAACGCGGCGATGGTGTCGCGCGTGTATTCAAAAACTTTTTGCACGCGCTCCGGATGCGACAAATTTTTCCACGCCTCGGGCGTCGGCTGCTTGCCGGGATCGGCCCAGGTATTCGCGTAGTGAAAATCGAGCAGGAATTTGTAGCCGAGCTTTTTCGCATCCTGCGCCAGCGCCAGTGTGTAGGGCAAATCGTTCGGCAGATTATTGCTCACCGGCTCGACAAACAGGCGCAGGCGAATCCAGTTGTAGCCGTGGTTTTTGAAAATCTGCAAACCGGGCAGCGCGTTCGTGCCGTCCTTGAAAACTTGGCCGCAATCCTCGGCCTGTTTCAAAAACGACAGGTCCGCCCCGAAGGCAAAATCATGCGCGCGCGAAACATTTTCCGTGACCACAAAAAACAAAATCCCCGCGAAAATGCCCGCAGCCAGATGGAACGGCGTTTTCATAATTTCAAGTCGGGAAAAATGCCATCCGAACAGCCTGCCAGAACCACGCGCAAATTCATCTCGACAGTTCTGGTGATGTCTTGATGGTGATGGCACCGGCTTTCAGCCCGGCGGCGGTCGCGGTCAAAGTGATTTTGCCGGCGGCGGTCGCTTTCACAAACGCGACGCATTCGCCTTGAAACGCGTGGCGCGCAGCCGACTGAAACGGTTCGTGGCTGCCGTTGTCCGCATTGTCCACGGCGGCAATCACGCCCGGCCCGGAAAGCTGGAACGAAATCAAATCGTTCGCGCGCGGAATTTCAATCCCCTGCGCATCCACAATTTTCGCGCGCACCAGCGCCACGTCGTCGAACCCCGGCGACAATTTTTTGGTTTCCGTGGCCAAAACAATTTCCACCGGCTTGCCGGCGGTGACCAATTCGGCTGCGGCCACCGTTACGCCGCTATTGCGGGCGACGGCCTTGAGTTTGCCGGGCGCAAAGGGGACGCGCCAACTGCGCGGCGACGCGTCGGCGTTGATTTCTTTTTTGCCAAGCGAATTGCCGTTCAGAAATAATTCCACTTCCTTGCAGTTGGAATAAATCTCCACATTTTCGTCGTGTGGCTTCAAATCTTTCGGCGTCCAGTCGGAAAACAAAACCTGCGTGTGGCGTTCTTCCGCGCCGTAGCCGGGATCGGTCGGCATCAAATCCGTGCTGGCCACGCGGCGCGCGATGGCGACCATCGGTTCGGCGCTCCACCAGCTCTGGCGCTCGCGCGCGAGCGGACGGATTCCCCCGGTGCGGTCCAGCAGGCCGGAGCCATGGCCGATGACCGGCCAGCGGCGCGACTCGCCGAGATAATCAATGCCCGTCCATAAAAATTGCCCCGCGTAAGCCGCGTGGTCGCGCACCGCAGTCCACTGGTTGCGGTCGTGCGTGTTTTCCGTGCCGACAATTTTGCGCGAAGGTTTTTGTTCGTGCGCGGCGAGGATTTCCTTTTCCCGATAATTTTGTCCAACCACGTCGAGCAAGTCCGCGAGTCCGTTGTCGTAATCGTGGCTGACGTTCGGGCGGAACAACGCCTGCGTCACCGGCCGCGTCGGGTCGGCTTCGTGCGCGACTTCGACCAGCCCTTGCAAAATGCGTTTGGCTTTTTCCGCCTGCGGCGTGTCGTGAATTTCGTTGCCGACGCTGTAAAGAATGACGCTCGGATGATTGCGGTCGCGCAAAATGGCATCGCGCTCGTCGGTCTTCGACCAGTCGTTGAAATACAAATGATAGTCGTAAGGATTTTTTGCGACCGTCCAGCAATCGAACATTTCGTCCATCACCAAAAATCCCAGGCGGTCGCACAAATCCAGAAATTCCGGCGCGGGCGGATTATGCGCGGTGCGGATGGCATTCACGCCGAGCGATTTCAAGGTTTTTAAGCGTGCTTCCCAGATGGCCAGCGGCACCGCCGCGCCGAACGCGCCACCGTCGGCGTGCAGGCAAACGCCGTTGAGCTTGAAATTTTTTCCGTTCAGCCAGAATCCGGTGTCCGCCTCAAAATGCGCGTCGCGGATGCCGAAGATTGTCGTTTGCTCATCCAAAAGTTTTTCGCCGTCGCGGATTTCGCTGATCGCACGGTAAAGTTTCGGATCGTCCAGATTCCACAACTGCGGTTTGGCAAAAATAATTTGTTGCTCAATCTTCGCCGCCGACCCGCTGCCGATCGCTTGGCTGGATTCAATCGCTCCGACCGTTTCCCCATCCGGCGCAACCAGGCTGGTTTGCACGGTGATTTCGCGCAGCGCGGCGGATTCGTTGGTGATCACGGTTTCAACCTGCATTGTCGCTTCACTGGGCGAAACTTTTGGTGCGCTGACGAACACGCCGTTCTCCGCAAGGTGAACCGGGTCCGTCACCACGAGCCGGACGTGCCGGTAAATCCCCGCGCCGGCATACCAGCGCGAAGCCGGCTGCGCCGCAGTGTCCGCGCACACGGCCAGCACATTGGTCGTGCCCGGACCAAAGTTAAGTTCCGTGCCCGGAAGTTCGTAACTGAAGCTGACGTAGCCATTCGGGCGATGGCCGAGGTGAAAACCATTGACCCACACGTCGCTGTTTTGCATCACCCCGTCGAACTCCACCAACACGCGCCGACCCAAATCGGTGGCCCGCAGGAAAAAACTTTTGCGATACCATGCCACGCCGCTCGGCAAAAATGCGCCCGCGCCGCCGGCCAGATTGGTTTCGGCAAACGGCCCGGCGATGCTCCAGTCGTGCGGCAGGCTGACGATTTGCCATTTCGTGTCGTCAAAGCCGGGCGATTCCGCGCCGGTCGCGTCGGACTGGAGAAATCGCCAACCGCCGTCGAATGGCAATACAACCCGCCCGATGTCCGGCAATTCCGGCAGAGCCGCCAGCGCGCCGATCGCCGAGCAGGCGAGGCCGGTTAAAACTGCCAGCGGAAATTTTTTTGCATCCATAAATTATTTAACCACGCTCCCCAAAGCGCCGGAGAAACGGCGTTCTTCCGGGCGTGGCCGGCTGTCAGCCTCGGCCGAGATTTCACGGCTGCGCGGTGATCTGCGTCGTCGCGTCTTTCAAGCCGTCGCTGTGCGCCGTGAGCGTGATTTTGCCGGGCTGGTTGGCGCGGACGATGACGAGCGCAAGGCCGTTGTAAGCATTGCGCTCTTTGGCCTGAAACGGCTCGAAGCTGGTGGCGTCGCCGTTGTCCACCGCCACGATTTCGCCCGGACCTGCAAGCTCAAACCGCACATGATTTTTCGAGCGCGGCACGAGTTGGCCCTTCGCGTCAGCCACGGTCACGGTCACATACGACAAGTCTTTTCCATCCGCCGCAATTTTTGCGCGGTCAGCTTGCAGCGTGAGTTCCGCCGCCGGGCCGGTGGTGCGAACCACGTCAGTCGCCCATTTCCGACCATTTTTGTAAACGACCACTTTGAGTTCGCCCGGCGTATATTTCACGTCGTCCCAGCGAATGCGATATTCAAACTGGCCTTTCTTTTTTCGGCCGAGCGATTTGCCGTTCAGGAAAAGTTCCGCCTCATCGCCGCTGGTGTAAACGTGGACGGGCGTGATTTCGCCTTCGCGGCCCGGCCAGTTCCAGTGCGGCAGAATGTGCGCCATCGGAAAATCCGGCCGCCAGTGCGCCTGATAAAGATAGTAACGGTCCTTCGGAAAACCGGCGAGGTCAATGATGCCAAAATAACTGCTGCGCGACGGCGTGCGGATCTTGCCCAGCTCGGCGAGTTCTTTTTCCGCGCGCGCCTGATCCGCCGGGTTGGAATAATTATTCAGGTTGCTCAAGTCCGAGTTGTAAGGCGTCGGCTCGCCGATGTAATCAAATCCGGTCCAGACGAATTCGCCGGCGACGAACGGATTTTCATCCTGGCCTTTGAATTCCGCGTCCGGCGTCGTGGCCCAGCGCGGCGCGTAAAGGTCATAGCTGCTCATCTGAAAATCCGACAGCCCCTTGGATTTGTCGTCGCTCACTGGGAAAAAATATTCGCCGCGCGAGCTGATGCACGAAGCCGTCTCGCTGCCGAACAGCGGAATGCCCGGATTCGCCGCGCGAAATTTGCCATACTCAAACGGCTTGTAGTTGTAGCCGAACACTTCGACGATGTGTTGAAAGCCGTTGTAGCCGGCCTCGGTATGGTTGCAGGCGGCGGTGATCGGGCGCGTGGCGTCTTCGCGTTTCACGGCGGCGGCCAGATCCTCGGCGATGTAAAACGTGTTCGTGCGGGCCTGTTCCTGGATTTCATTGCCGATGCTCCAGAGAATCACGCACGGATGATTCCGGTCGCGGCGGACATACGCGCGCACATCCGCCTCATGCCAGTCGGAAAAAATATTCGCGTAATCGTTCTTTTTTTTGTGCGCCTTCCACGCGTCAAACGCCTCGTCCATCACCATGAAACCCATTTTGTCGCAGAGGTCGAGCAGCTCCGGCGCGGGCGGATTGTGGCTGGTGCGGATGGCGTTGCCGCCCATGCCGCGCAGAATTTCCAACTGCCGTTCCAGCCCGCGCGTGTTGACCGCGCTGCCGAGCGCGCCGAGATCCGCATGGTCGCAAACCCCGTTGAGCCGCACGCGTTCGCCGTTCAGCAGAAATCCGTTGTCCACCGTGAACTGGATCGTGCGGACGCCGAACGGCGTTTCGTAAACGTCCAGAACTTTTTCGCCCTGCGAAATCGTGGTGACGGCCACGTAGCGGTTCGGATGCTCCACGCCCCAGAGTTTTGGCTCGGGAAGCTTGAGGGTCTGCGCCGTATCCGTCGTGCCGCCGGCGGCGAGGCTGATGCCGTCCGTGGAAATTTCGGCAACCGACTTTTTCGCTTTCGCGCCATCGGCCTTGAGTTCAAAAACCGCCGTCGTCACTTTTACTTCGACCGCCGCGGCTGAATTGTTATCCACGCTGGTCTGCACCGCAACCGTCGCGGCCTGTTTGCTCACCTCCGGCGTGGTGATGTGCGTGCCCCATTGGCTGACGTGAACCGGCGACGTTTTCACGAGCCAGACATTGCGGTAAATGCCGCCGCCCGGATACCAGCGTGACGAGTTCGGCGGATTATCCAGGCGGATGGCGAGCGTGTTCGCGCCGCCAAATTTCACAAACGGCGTCAAGTCCACGCGCCACGACGCGTAGCCGTAAGGCCAGCCGCCGACGCAATGGCCGTTGATCCAAACCGTCGCGTAAGCCATCGCGCCGTCCACTTCGAAATAAATCTGCCGGCCCGCGTCGTCCGCCGGCACGTCGAAATGTTTGCGATACCACGCGATGCCAAACCACGGCAGCTTGCCGGTTTCGCCGGGCAGCTCCTGCGCGAACGGACCTTCGATGCCGAAATCATGCGGCAGATTTAGTTGGCGCCAGCCGCTGTCATCAAAACCCGGCTGCGCAAAGGCAACCTCGCCGCCGAAATTTTCCGCCGGCCGGGCCGCCGGCGCGCCCGTGGTGAAACCGTTTTGCATTGGCAAAAGCCAGGGCTTCGCGGCCGCGTAATCCAGGTTCGCACTCACTGCGGCAGGATCGCCTTTGGCGAAGCGCCAGCCGGCATCCAGCGATTCCTTGACGCGGACAGTTTGCGCCGGAGCCTTGATGGCCGGCAACACCAAGGCAACGGCCAAGGTGGCGAAGATGAGGATGGGCTTGATTTTCATTTGGAGTTTGACGTGCAGCATCCGGCAAAGGTGACAGAAACGCAATCCCCCAAACTGTGGATAAGCGCCAACCGCCAGGCGCGACCAAATAAGGTTGCCAGACGCAATCATTCCTTTTATTTTTCAGCCCGCCAGAAAAATGGCTGATTCGATTTCTGCTGGTTGCTTGATTTCGTCAGGCAGCTTTCCGGGGGGCGCGGGTGCCCGTGTGAGATATGATTTGCCGAAAGGCCAAGAAAAAGGCCATATTATTTTTGGAAGTTCGCTGGGTTCACGAACGGCGCATGGCCTTCACCCGGCAGACAGCACTTGGTTGCGAGGTTAGCTCAGTGGTAGAGCATTTCCTTCACACGGAAGGGGTCGCAGGTTCAATCCCTGCACCTCGCACCATTTTTCAGCGCGCCGGGCCTCGGTGGCGGACAGGGCAGATGCAACTTCACCCCCGCCGCGCGCAGTTTTGCGTGTTGAGATTCCGACTGTTCCAGCAGCGCCGGAAAATCAAAACTCCCTGAACGAGTTTCTCAATCATTGGGCAGCCAGCTTTTTCGGGCCTGCTGACGGTTCGCCAAAAAACACGACTTCCCGGCGAGGATCTGTTAAACATGGCCGCGAATGAAATTGTCGCTGGCCATGATCGCCAAGAATGAGGCGCGCTGTCTGGCGCGCTGTCTCAAGAGCATCCGCGCCATCGCCGATGAAATCATTGTCACTGATACCGGCTCCACCGATGCCACGGTCAAAATTGCCAATGACTTCGGCGCGAAAGTGTCGCACTTCGCCTGGGTCAACGATTTTGCCGCCGCGCGCAATTTTGCGCTCGCGCAGGCGACTGGCGACTGGATGCTGGTGCTCGACGCCGACGAATGGGCGAGCGAAACCTTGGCCCAGGAAATAAAAAAATTCACCGCCGGGCCGCCGCAGATCGGCCGGCTGAAAATCGTCAGCGATTTCAAGCACCACGGCCAGACGCAGCAGTCCAGCACCTTCGTCTCGCGCGTATTTCCGCGCGGCGCGAAATTTGAGGGCCGCATTCACGAACAAATTTCTTCCAGCTTGCCGCGCGTGAATTTGCGCGGCGAACTCTGGCATGACGGCTATCTCGAAACCAAAAAATCCGACCGCAACGTGAAAATGCTGGCGGCGGAAATCGCGCGTGAACCGCACAGCGCCTATCTGCATTTTCAGCTCGCGCTGGAATTCACCGCGCTCGGCCAGCCGCAAAAGGCCTTTGCCTGCCTGCAAAAAGCCCGCGCCACCATGCAGCCGTCCGACCCGTTCGCGCCGAATGTGGTCGTGGATTTTATTTACGCGGCAATGGAGCTGAAGCAATTTGAAGCCGGCCTCGAAATCATCCGCGCGTTTGAAAACCAGCTTGCCGACTTTCCGGATTTTCACCACGTCTGCGGCTTGTTTTACATGCGCTACATCGGCAGCAATCCGGCCAAGCTGATGGCCGACGTGCCGAAGATCGAACAAAGTTTTCAACGCAGCCTCGCGCTGGGCGAGACGGACAAATACAAAAGCGTCCACGGTTCCGGCAGTTTTCTGGCGCACTACAATCTCGGGGTGTTTTATCATGCGTTCGGCGACGACGTCCGCGCCCGCGCCTGTTTTGCCGCCGCCGCCGGCCAGGGCTACGCCCCTGCGGCGGCGCTATTGAAAAAATTAAGTTAACCGCGGCGGCTTTTTCTCCGCCACGGGATTTTTATGGTTTCACCGCCGGCTGGTCATCCCACCGGTTGAGCAGGCGGCGGAGCAAATAATATTCATTGAACGGCTGGTCATCGGTCACCTCGATGCTGGCATCCGGGTTGAGGCTGGCGGGCACGGAATATTCGTGGCTCAAGACGGGTGCAAAATAAGTTGGCGCGTCGTTGGTGGAATTCCATTCCAAAAGATCCTGCCGCGCGCCGGCAGGCATCCGGGCGGTGAGTTGCTTAGAGTCAAGTTCTTCGATCGGTTCCAGCGAACCCAGCAGGTGAACGCCCCAGCCAGCCACCGACGAAAAGCATCGGACATGCGGAAAGGCATCCGCGAAGGAACGCGTGACAGCCTGGCAGGTAGCCACATCATCATCGCCGGGAAACCACATTTGGAGGATGCCGCCGGGGTTCAGATGCTGTTTGGCGAGGGCATAGAATTCCCGGGAGAACAGCAGGCTCGAACCGGCCGCCTGCACCGGCGGCGGCGGGTCCACGACGATGACGTCGAATTTTTTTGCGGTGCGTTTGAGAAAGCGGCGGCCATCGTCCGTGATGATGTGTCCGTTGGTGACATGCTCAAAGCGCGCGGCGTCGGCGTGATAAAAGCCAAACGCCTTAGTCACGCTCGGCACCAGTTCCACCACGGTGGTGTCGAGGCCCCAGCTCATGGCCGAGCGGTAGCTGGTGCCCATGCCAAAACAAATCACCAGCGCCGATTTCGGCGGCGTTTTGTGGAAGGCCAGCGGCAGATGCACCATGAATTTGGTGATCGGCGTCAACTTGGTCATGCCGATGCCATTGACCAGCAAAAAGCGGCCGTTTCCTTCGCCAAAGGAAATGACGGTCGCGGTGTAATCCCGCCGGACCACCATGGCGGTGCTGGTATTTTTCCGCAACATGCCTTCAAAATCTTCGGTGCCGAAAGCCGCCCAGCCCAGCGCGAGTCCGAGCCCGGTCACCAGCGCCAGATTCAGCCGGCGGGACAAACCGCGCCGCAACCCGTGGCAAAAAACGAGCAGCGGCAGCGCCAGCAAAATCAGCGAAAACCGTTCGCTGAGGCGGGGCAGCAAAACGTAGCACGCGAACAGCGGCCCCAGAATACAGCCGAGCACGTTGATCGCATAGGCCCGCCCCGCGCGCGTGGGATTGCCGCCGGCGTATTCATCAATCAAGCCCGGCGTCAGGTAGCCGAGCAGCGCGCAGAAAGGCAGAATGCTTGCCAGCAGCAGGACGGCGCTGGGCAGGTGAATGTCCGGCGACCAATGGTTCGCCTCCACGATTCGCAAATCATTCACCAGCACCGGCAGCAAAGCCAGCATGGCCAGCGCCGCGATCAAACCTGGCTTGGTCATTTGGCGGTGCGCGCGCAAATCCCGGCGATACAGCCACGAACCTAGAAACGTCGCGCCCAAATACGCGCAGACGATCATGGCGAAGGAATATACCTGCGTTTTCAGCACCGGCGTGAACGCCCGCGTCCACACCACTTCCATCGCCATCGCAATGAATCCGGTCGAAAATAAAATCCATTTGATCATCCCGCTCTGCGCCGCTGACAGCGCGGTCTCATTTGCATTTGCAGTCTCGCCGCCAGTTTCGGCCGCGAGCCGACCGGCCGCCCGCTGTTCCCAACCCAGGCAGCCGCTGATGAAGGCGATGGTGAAGTTGCCTGCCGCCGCCAGCCAGAGGGTGTGATGAAATCCCAAAACCTCAATCCAGACCACCGCCGCCAGAAATGTTCCGCTCATCGCGCCAAGCACGTTGGCCAGATACAAAAAACTGAAACTCGCCGAGTTTCCGCGCTCGCGCTCGCGAATGTAGGCCATCATGAACGGAAACGTCACGCCCAAGCACACGCACCAC
>CAJAQO010000137.1 GCA_903944085.1 uncultured Verrucomicrobia subdivision 3 bacterium | reverse complement strand
CCGTTTACATGGTGTTCGTGCCGACGAATTTTTTCAGCCCCGCGTTCATCACCGGCTTGAACAACATTGCTGCGCCGGATGTGCGGCTGACGGCGCTGACCACCATGTCCAATGTGCTCGACAAACAGTTGAGCGGATACAGTTTCTTATCGCTGGGCAAGGTGGGCGACCAGCCGGGCCAGCACCAATGGCATTATCTGGCCACGTGGCAGGCCCTGCCGGAAGGCACGTTCATCGCGGCGGGGAAATATCAGTTCCAAAATCCGGCGACGCCCATTCTGCCGCTGCAAAATGATTACCGGATTGACAACTGGCGTCACAGCACCGCCGGCAACCAGGTTTATCCGTTCACCAATGCGCTGGTCCCCTTCCCCACCGAGCTTTCGCCGCCGGTCTGGATGCCGTGCCTGATCTTCGATTCTACCGGCCGGCTGATTTCAGAGTCGGACGGCATCAACTATCACCACGCCTACATTCCGCTCGCGCAAGGCACGGTGAGCTACGGGATTGATGCGAACAAGCAGCCGCAAGTCACGCTCGTGCCGCCCGGCAGCATCGTCGAAATCCCGACCGGCAACAGCACCAATATTTCCTACAACGTGATTGATGTTGATCCGCTCACGGGCCGCGCCAAGCTGCTCGTCCACCATATTCCATGAAATTTCCAATTTCCAATTTCCAATTTCCAATTTCAGCGTCCCGCCGCCCGCGCCGGGACCGCGCAGCCGCCGGTGGCCAATTGGCAATCGGCAATTGGCAATTGAAAATTGGAAATGCCGCCGCCTTTACGATGATCGAGATCGCGCTGTGCCTGGCGATCATCGGGTTTGCGCTGGTGAGCATTTTGCTCGTGCTGCCCAGCGGCATGAACACCCAGCGCGAAACCCGCGAGGAAACCATCATCAGTCAGGACGCCTCCATGCTGCTCGAAGCCATCCGCAACGGCTCGCGCGGCCTCGACGATTTGACGAACAACGTCTATGCCATCACGAATTACATCACACTTTACGACGCTCAAGGACTTTTCCTGCGAAACACTTACGCTGGCTACACCTACACGACGGCGGTTTATGACGGGGCGATTCACGACGAATGGGCGATAACCAACGGACTGCGCATCATCGGGCTGTTAAGCACGCCGGAATTTCTGGCCGGCAATCAGCCTCTTTACAGCACGTTTGGCAACGCCTACACCAGCAACCACATCATCGCCTACATCCACTCATTCAGCGGGCTGGCTGCCGAGAAGCCGCCGCAGAATAATCAGATCATGCAGGAGGATGCGTTCAGTTACCGGCTGCTTTGCGTCAATGCGCCGATGGCGATGGACACCAACAATCTGTTCAAACCCTCGCCCAACTTCTCGGCGTTTGACAACCAACTGGCCGGCAGCCTGCGCGAACTGCGGCTGCTGTTCATGTGGCCGCAATTGCCCAACGGCAATGTCGGTCCTTTCCGCCAGTCGTTTCGCGTCTCCATCGCCGGACAATTGATTGAGACCAATTACGCGGATTACTTTCCGAACATCCAGCCGCTGTATTTTTACGAGTCCCAGTCGTTCACCAACACGCCGTGAAATTTCCCATGTCAAATTTCCAATTGCAAGTCCCCCAGCCAGCGGCGGACGGCGAAAGTTTTTCACGCCGCACTCCGCAATCCGCAATCCACAATTGCGCCGCTTTTTCCATGGTGGAATTGCTGGTGGTGATGACGCTGCTCTCGCTGATTGTGCTCGCGCTCATGGCGGTGTTCAACAGCACGCAGCAGGCTTTCCGCGCCGGCGTCACGCAGACGGACGTGCTGGAAGGCAGCCGCGCCGCCGTGGATTTGATCACCACCGATTTGCGCACCATGGCGCCCTCCGACAGTTCGAGCAACTGGAACAACGGCGCGGTGAATTATTTTACGCTCGACAATAATTACCTGGCCATCCCGTCGCTCTACTACCAACCGTTGCAGCAAAGCCTGCCCGGCAGCCCCGCCCAGCGCGCGAATGTGCTGAACTATTTCTTTTTCCTCGGCCGGGAAAACACCAAGTGGACCGGCGTCGGCTATGTGGTGAACGCCAACAACAGCAGCCCGCTGTATCCGCTTTACCGCTTTTATGCGGAGACCAACCTCGCGGTGTCGCCTTACGCGCTGTTCACCGCCTTCACCAATGCCATTTATTATGCGCAATGGACCAACCTGAACCATGTGCTGGATGGCGTGGTGCATCTGACGGTGCGGCCGTTTGATCCCGCCGGCTATCGCATGACGAACACGGCCTTTTGTGCGCAGTATATTTCCGCCGGCAACGCCAACAACGTCACCAACTATCACGACAACGTCTGGTTCACGCCGTTCCCGACCTGGGGCGAAGTCGGCTGCTATTTTTTCAGCAACGCCGTGCCGGCCGCCGTCGAGCTGCAACTCGGCGTGCTGGAAGATCGCACGCTGGCCCGCGCCGAATCGCTGCCCTTCCAGTCGGCGGCGCAGAGCAATTACCTCGCGCAGCAGTCCGGTTCCCTCCATCTCTTCCGCCAGCGCGTGACCATTCCGAACGTTGACCCCGCCGCCTACCAATGAAACTTCCAATTTCCAATTTCCAATTTCCAATTTCCTGGCAGCGCGGGAAATCTCCAGCGGCCCGCCGTCTTCCAATTCCAATTCAAATTGGCAATTCGCAATTCGCAATTGGCAATGGCCGCTCGGGCATCGCGCTGGTCATCACGCTCATCATGCTGGCGGTGACGCTCGTGATGGCGGTGGCGTTTCTCGCGCTCGCCCGGCGCGAACGCGGCAGCGTGACCGGCACCACCGACACCACCACCGCCCGGCTCGCCGCCGAAACCGCCATTGCCAACGCCGAGGCGCAGCTCGTCGCCGGCATGTTCAGCAGTTTCACCAATGGCGGTTATCCTGGTGCCTTCAACCTGCGCCTGCTCGTTTCCACCAATTACATCAACCCGCTGGGCTTCACGCCGGCCGGCGGCGGCAATCCGACCAATGTCAGTTATTTCGATCCGAACGGCAATCTGCTGACCGGGGTGAATTTCATGCAGAGCGTGTCCAACTTGTTTTTCCTGCCGCGCGCGCCGGTGATGATCAGCTCCAACGAGCTGGTGGGCCGGTTCTACCTCGACTTGAATCAGAACGG
>CAJAQO010000136.1 GCA_903944085.1 uncultured Verrucomicrobia subdivision 3 bacterium | reverse complement strand
GCTGGTGTCGGGAAACATCACGGTCTTCACGCCCATTTCATTCACGATGCGCTTGAGTTCGCGCATGTCGGCGGGGTCAATGAAACCGGGAATGACGTTCAACTGTTCGGCGGGTGTGCCGCTGGATTCGGCCAGGTATTTCACCATGCCGGTAACCATGCTGGCGAAGCCGGTGACGTGCGAGCCGACGAAGCTCGGCGTGTTCGCGTGGATGACGTATTTGCCTTCGGGAATGATTTTTTCCTCCTTGGCCTTTTTGATCATCATCGGAATGTCATCGCCGATGACTTCGGACAAGCAGGTCGTGTGCACGGCCACAATCTTCGGATTGTAAATGGTGAAGATGTTCGCCAGCGCCTGCGTCATGTTGGCCAAGCCGCCGAACACCGACGCGCCTTCGGTGAACGAACTCGTCGTGGCGACGACCGGTTCCTTGAAGTGGCGCGTGAGATGGCTGCGGTGATACGAGCAGCAGCCCTGCGAACCGTGGCTGTGCGGCATGCAGCCGTTGATGCCGAGTGCGGCATACATCGCGCCGATGGGCTGGCACGTTTTGGCGGGATTGATGCGGAGTGCCTCGCGCGGTTTGATTTCAGCAGTGGTTCCGTTAAGCATAATTTTGTTTGGTTGAAAGGTTGAATCGTTGGTTGGTTACATCGGCCCGTCCGCATCCGCCGCAGCGGCCTTGCGCCAGGCTTTGGTTTCGTTCTTCGCTTCCGTCCGGGTGGTGTGCGTGAGCGGCGTGGCGGACGACGGATCTTTTTCCCACGGCGGGGTGATGAACTTCCAGACTTTCGTGGTGAGCATCCGGTCCACTTCGCGATAGAAATTGATCGCGCCGCCGAACGCCGCATACGGGCCGCTGTAGTCGTAGCTGTGCAATTGCTTGCACGGCACGCCCATTTTTTCGATGACGAATTTGTCCTTGATGCCGGAACCGATGATGTCCGGCTTGTAGATTTCGATGAGCTTCTCCATCTCGTGATGACTGATGTCGTCAATGACAAGCGTGGTTTTTTTCATCTCGACCATCATGCCTTCGTAATCTTTGAAGTTGAAACCGCCGGCTTCCAGCGCCGCAATTTGCTCCGGCGTCTTGCTCGGCTTGAAGCGCGCGGGATCAGCCTCGACGTGCAATTCTTCGATGTTGCGCGAATCGGCATCCACCTTGATGGTCGGCAAAACTTTGCGGCCTTCGTAATCATCGCGGTGGGCAAATTCGTAACCGGCGGAAATGATTTCCATGCCGATGTCGCGGAACAAATCCTGGTAATGATGCGCCCGCGAACCGCCGACAAACAGCGCGGCTTTCTTGCCTTGGTGCTTGGCCTTGATTTCCTCGCGCACGGGCCGCAGGGCAATCATTTCCTGCGCGATGACTTCCTCAACGCGGTCCGTAAGTTTTTTGCTATCGAAGAATTTGGCGATTTTCCGCAGCGTTTTCGCCGTGGCTTCCGCGCCGATGAAATTCACCTTGATCCACGGAATGCCGAATTTTTTCTCCAGCATCTCCGCAATGTAATTGATCGAGCGATGGCACATCACGCCGTTGAGCTGGACGGTGTGGCACTTTTTCACCTGATCGTAGCTGACGTCGCCGCTCAACGTCGCAGTGACGTGGATGCCGCATTTGCGCAGCAGCGTGTCAATTTCCCACGCGTCGCCGCCGATGTTGTATTCGCCGAGGATGTTCATGTTGAACTCCGCCACGTCCGCCTTGTCGTCGAGACCGATGATGTTCTTGAACACGCCGTTGTTGGCGATGTGATGGCCGGCAGACTGGCTGACGCCTTTGTAGCCTTCGCAACTGAAAGCCATGACATTGATGCCCAGCTCCTCCTTCATCACCTTGGCCACAGTGTGAACGTCGTCGCCGATGAGCCCAACTGGGCAGGTGGAGAGAATGGCAATGGCCTTGGGATGAAAAATCTCATAGGCCTCGCGGATGGCTTGCTTGAGTTTCTTTTCACCGCCAAACACGATCTGGTCTTCCTGCATGTCGGTATTCATGCAGTATTGCAGGTAATTCGTCGTGCCTTCCGGCGGACGCACCAAATTGCGACGCGTCTGCCAGGCGTAATATCCGCAGCCCACCGGCCCGTGCGTGATTTGCAGCAGATCGTAAATCGGCCCCATCACCACGCCACGGCAGCCAGCATAGGTGCAGCCGCGCTGCGTGATGATGCCCGGCACCGTGCGCGTGTTCGCACCAATTTCCGGCGGTGCTTCCGGGTCATTAAGGATGATTTGCTTGGCGCGTTTCTTCGCCGTTTTGGCGGGATAAATCTTCAGCATCTCCGCCTTTACCGCTGCCGGATCGGGCGCAATCAAAGTATCGGTGGGTTCGGACATAAAAGTTCCTTTGGTGTTTGGTTGGTTCACTGCGAATGCACAATTCTTCCAGCGCGGCGATGCCGTGACTTAGTTGAACAAGCCGTATTCCATCAGCAGCTTTTCCAGCTCCGGCATGGCGAGCGGCTTGGGAATCACCAGATTTTTGTTCTGGTCAATCGCTCTGGCAAGCTTGCGGTATTCCTCGGCCTGGCCGCATTGCGGATTCCATTCAATCACCGTCTTGCGGTTGATCTCGGCGCGTTGCACGTCGTTGTCGCGCGGCACAAAATGAATCATCTGCGTCCCCAGCAACTTGGCGAACTGCTCAATCATTTCCTTTTCATTGTCCACCTTGCGGCTATTGCAGATCAAACCGCCGAGGCGCACCACGCCGGTCTGCGCGAATTTCAAAATTCCCTTGCAGATGTTGTTCGCGGCATACATCGCCATCATTTCGCCGGAGCAGACGATGTAAATTTCCTCGGCCTTGCCGTCGCGGATCGGCATGGCGAAACCGCCGCAGACGACGTCACCCAGCACGTCGTAAAAAACGTAGTTGAGATTTTCTCCCGCATCGTAGGCACCGAGTTGTTCGAGCATATTGATGGAAGTGATGATGCCGCGACCAGCGCAACCGACGCCGGGTTCTGGGCCGCCGGATTCCACGCAGAGGGTGTTACAAAAGCCGCCGTTGCGGATGTCGGCCAGTTCCACGTCTTCGCCTTCCTCGCGGAGCGTGTCGAGCACGCTCTTTTGCGACAGGCCGCCGAGCAGCAAGCGCGTGGAGTCGGCCTTGGGATCGCAGCCGACGACCATGACTTTGTGGCCCATCTCCGCCAGACCGGCCACGGTGTTCTGGGTGGTGGTGGATTTGCCGATGCCGCCTTTTCCGTAGATTGCAATTTTTCTCATAATAGGATTTTGATTTTAATTTTTAATCCGGCGGAAACTTCCAACCGGCGCACTTGTTCCTATTGCAAGCCGGATGCCAACCGTTTTTCACCACGGCGGAAAGCAACGATTACCCAATAAAATCAGGCGAAATGAAGCAATTAAGTTTATGGCTGGACTGCGGAGCGGTATTTGCCGCCGGAGAAATCCAACATTTGCGTAGGATTGAAAATTGAAAACTACCCGGATGTAGCAAAAATCTCTATTCCACAGCTTCACTCAGATGAAACACAGATTTTATCTGTGAAAATCTGTGTGCATCTGTGGCCAATTGGAATTGGAACCTGAATTGCTTTTTGGCCGGCGGCACAACATCCGCCAGAAAGATTATGGAAAACGTCGAAACCCTAAAATTGGAAATCAAACGGCTCAGTTCGCAGGCGATCCAGTCCAAAATGGATTTGCACGATTTGTCCGAAGAGCTGCCAACAAACTGGGAACGCATCCCGGAAGTGGCGCAGAAAACGTTTCAGATTTACGATAAGCTCATTGTCGCGAAGCAAAGGCTCGCGGCGATGGGCGTATAGAATATGTGGCAGCCGACGTAAGGAGGCTCCAACTTTTTGGTTTGAGCCTCGTCACCTCGGCTGCTACGAACCGATTCAGCAAATCATTCCACGCACTTTGTAATAGCCGCCGAGGACGAGGTGCTCGGATTCGCCGGCGAGGCAGGACTTGGGCAGCAGGCCGCTGAAGAATACAATTTTGGCGAGCGGCACTTTCACTTCCCACGCGCTGGAACCAAATTCCCACGCCACTTCTGGGTCAGAGGTGAACGAACTTAAATTATTCAACTGCACCCGCGCGGCGCGGTTTGCGCCGATTTCCTTTTGCAGGGTGTATTCCTCAGAATCATGCGTGCCGCGAAAGAGCGTTTTCCATTTCTCATTCGGAAAACGACGGCGCAATTCGTCCTGGCAAAAAGTGTAAAGCAAATCGAGCTGCATCAGCACGCCGATGGATTTGGCCGCACCACGCGTGCGGTCCAGCATGAACGCCTCGCGCGCGGCACGGTCGTCGGCGAGCCGGCCTTTGTGAAACGTCGCCAGCAGTCCGAAACGGCTTTCGGCCCACGATTTGAGCACGGCCCCAGCCGGGCCGTTGCTGTCCGCGCCCCAGGCGCGCAGCAAATGGACGTAGCTGTAAGGTGACTTGGATTTTCCGTGCAACTCAAACTTCTCGTTGAGACTGAATTTGGCGCAGAGATAGTCGTGGAAAAACTGGCTGCGCGCGTCCACCTCGGCGATGGATTCGAGACAACCAAACAAGCCGGCGTCAGTCGCGCGGGCACCGTCAATTTCCACCGGCAGTGGACTGGCTTGAAATTCTTCCGAGCCAATGATCCACGGCGAGAGGTTGCAGCGGTTGAGCGAGCAGGACGAGCGCGAATGATCCTCGGCAATGTTCTGGTGATATAAATTTTCCGGCGGGCGCATGGGATCAGGTGGCTGTTCCGGTTTATATCATTGTGCGGAAAGGTTGAGAAGCTTTTGTGTTTGGAGGTAAATGGCGGTGGTCACTTTCGGGTCGAGCTTTTTCAGCCAGCGAACGGGAATTCCCTGAACTCCGTAAAGCGCACCGGCAAGCTGGCCGGCCAGCGCGCCGGTGGTGTCGGCGTCGCCGCCACGGTTCACCACGCGCACCAGACAATCTTCAAAACTGCCGGTGTTGAAAAATCCGTCGAAGACAGTTTGCACCGTATGCACAATGTAACCGCTGGTGTGGCCGGGCCACGGCTTGAAACTAAAGGCGGGCTGCCAGGCAATCAAACTGTCGGCGATTTGATTGCAGGCGGCCTGTTCGCCTTCGAGCAACAGCCGGCGGGTCATGCGGGCCAGCGCCACGGTGGCGGCGTCGGATTGCGGATGGTTGTGAGTGAGGTGCGCCTGCTCAAGGCTGCGTTGGACGAGCAATTCATCGCTGGCCAGCGAGGCGAGCACGGTCGGCAGGTTGCGCATGGCCGCACCGTTGCCGCCATTTTCTTCGGCGGGCGGAACGCTCAAGCTGCCGCTGGAAATATATTGGCTGATGCCACGCCGGCAGGCATTGCCGATGTCAACGGGATTGCCGCGCATCCAAGTCACGAAGGCGTCAGCGATGGCGCGCAGGTTCCAGCCGCCACTGGCGATCAAGGCAGAGCCGAGCGCGAGCGCCATTTCGGTGTCGTCGGTGACACGTCCAGGTTTCAATTGGAGCCAGCCGCCCCCAATCATTTCCTTGTGGATTTTGTATTGCGCAGCGATTTCGCGCGCCGTCATAAATTCGACGGTGGCTCCCAGCGCATCGCCGATGGCGAGGCCGAGAAACGAACCCAATGCGCGATCCAATAACCAGGGATGCGTCTTCAACTGGTTTGGCTGGCCTTGAAAAAGGGTCATGCGCAACTTGAGTTCGCCGCTCAAGCCGTGATCATTTGACGGCAACTTCTCCCCGGCGGAAGCGTTTGAAATCAATGCCGAGCCTTTTCACGCGCAGACCCATCTGGCGTTCGGTGAGGCCGAGCGTGCGGGCGGCCGCGGCCATGTTGCCGTCGCAACCTTTGAGTTCGGAGACGATCATTTCGTATTCCAGCGCGGACACGGCAGAGTCAAGCGTGCCGCCCGATGACGATTTTTCCGAAGCGTCCTTTTTCTGCAACGTCGGCGGCAGATGATGCGCCTCGATGGATTTGTCCGGCGCGAGCAGCACGGAACGCTCGATGCAATTTTCCAATTCGCGCACATTGCCAGGCCAGTGATAGCTCATCAACAAATCAATCGCGGCGGTGGAAATACGGCGCACCGGCTTCTGGTTCAGCTTGGAATACTTTTCCACAAAAAAATCCGCGAGCAGCAAGAGGTCCGTCTTGCGTTCGCGCAACGGCGGCGCGTAAATCGGAAACACGTTCAGCCGGTAATACAAGTCGGCGCGAAATTTGTCCTGCTCAATCATCTCCTCCAGATTGCGACTGGTAGCGGTGAGGATGCGCACATTGGCCTTGATGGGCGCGTGACCACCGACACGCTCAAATTCTTTTTCCTGCAAAACGCGGAGCAGCTTAACCTGCGTGGCCGGCGAAACATCGCCGATTTCGTCGAGAAAAATGGTGCCGCCTTCGGCCACTTCAAACCGGCCTTTGCGCATGGCGATGGCACCGGTGAACGCGCCTTTTTCGTGGCCGAACAATTCGCTTTCGATGATGGATTCCGGCAGCGCGGCGCAGTTGAATTTCACGAACGCATTGCCTTTGCGCGGGCTTTGTTCGTGCAGCGCACGGGCGATGAGTTCCTTGCCCACGCCGGATTCACCGCGAATCAAAACGGTGGTCACGCTGTTGGCGACCTGCTCGATGTGGCGATAGACGGTTCGCATCGCGTCGGAATTGCCGATCATGTTCGGCGGGCGAAAGCTCGTCTGGATTTGCTGCTGCAACCGCTCATTTTCGCGCTGGAGCAACTCCAGCTTTTCCTGCGCGAGCCGGTGAAAATGCACCGTGTGCGCGATGACATTGGCGATGAGCGAGAGCAGCCGGCGGTCGGATGAAAGCCGCACGCGTCCGTCAAGGATGCGTTCCACACTCAACGCGCCGATCACTTCCTCGCCAAATTTGATGGGCACGCAAATGTAGGCCGCCGACAAAGTTGTGGGATCAAGCCGCTGTTCCTGCTGCCAGCGCGTTTGCAAAACCGGCTCCTTGGAAATGTCCGGCACGACGATGGCCTGGCCGGATTCCATGACTTGCTGCACCAGTTCGTGACAGGCGAGCAAGTATTCCTGCTGGCTCTGATTGCCGGGCAGGCCGACCGCCTCGCTGATGCTGGCCGTGCCGGCTTCTCGGTTCAAAATGGTAATGGTGCCGCGCTTCATGCCCAGTCCCTCGGCCATTTTTAACAACACCGGGCGGATGACTTCGCGGAGTTCCAAGCTGCTTTCCAACGTATAGGAAATGTCGAACAACAGGCTCAATTCATCCACGACGCGGCAGCCAGCCCCCGGCGCCGGGAGGCTGTTTTTTTGCGCGTCAATGCCCGGACAACCCGGCAGACATTCATCCAACAGTTTTTTCACAAGTGAACTTCCGCATTGGGCGTGCCAAGGAAACGATGCGGTCACGAAATCCGCACGAGGCATCCCTTTCCCTCGCGCGACATTCCTCGTTTTCGTTCGTTGGAACGGTGTTTGCTATGAACCTCCCAAGTTGACTGAATGCTAATTTTAGACCGGAACTGCGAAGTAGATCGCAGGGTGTTTTGCTTTCTTTTGTGCAAACCGCTAAAAAATTGACAGCAGGCAAACCGGCTCCGCATCGGAAATATGTTTAATCACCGCCTCGCTGGAAGTTCGTGCTGGAACGACTTCGCGAGACGTAGATGGCACTGCGCCGTCCGGCTCCAGGGTTTCGGAGGCAGCTTGCCACCAAAACAGCTGGAGGCTCAGAATGAGTTGTGCTACTTGATCATTGGCCTGGCCGTGTGTCGGCGGATTGTGGAGCGGCATGGCGGCAAAATCAGGTTTGAATCCGCGCCGGGGGCGGGCACGCCGTTTTTATTTACGGTGCCGAAATGTTTATGAACGCTGACCTAGCTCTCGCCAAGGCGCAATGAACGCCCGGAAGAAATCTTCCCTTTGCGTGCTTGTCTTCGACGAGGAGGATTTCAATCGGTTTCATAGTTGGTGGTATTTTTTGTTGGTTGATCTCGCCAAGCCGCGGAGCACGCCCGGAAAAAAATGATTCCTTGGCGATCTTTGCGCCTTGGCGAGAGCCGACATTTTCCGCCCAGTCCGCTCCGGATTCTTTTCTCTCGCCAAGCCGCCACCCGCAGAATCACGCTTTTGGGCCGAGATTTCCATTTCTACTTACTGGTTGAATTTGTTACCCCACAAGGGGTGAACACCCCATAGCACTCGCATGACTTTCAAGCACACTTATTGTCTCGTTATGAAAAGCAGTGAAGTTAAATCTGCCGGAAAGCCGATCCCCGCACCGACAGGAGAGCAAATGCATTCTCCGCGCCGAATTCTCGTGGTGGATGACGACCGTGCCGCGCGCCAGCTTACCGTGGATGTGCTAACCAGTTCCGGCTACGAAGTTGAAGCCGTCAAAGACGGGGCTTCGGCCTGGGCGGCGCTTCAGGCCAAGCACTACGACCTCATTATCACCGATAACCGAATGCCCAAAATGAAAGGCATTGAAATGATCGCGAAGCTGCGGGCGGCCAATATGACGCTCCCGGTGATCATGGCAACCGGATTGCTGCCCACGCATGAATTTGTCAGTCGGCCTTGGCTGAAGCCCGATGTGACGCTGGAGAAACCATTTTCCAAGGATGACTTATTGGCGGCGGTGAATGATCTGCTCGGCACAGCCGATAGTTGCAGCGATAAGTCGCCATCCCTAATTAAGGTGAATTCCCGCCCGGACGCCGAGGCCAAAAGTGACTCGAACGAGAGCGCAATTAGAGACCATTTCCAAAACGAGAAACTCACCGACAACGAGACGCGGATGCAACTGGCACTCCGTGCTTCCGAACTGAGTTACCGGCGGCTATTTGAAGCGGCGAAGGACGGTATTTTAATTTTGGATGTGGACACGGGCCGCATCTCGGATGTGAACCCGTTCCTCTTTCAACTTTTGGGCTTCTCGCACAGCGAGATGGTCGGCAAAACCGTGGGTGAGTTGAGTCCGTTCAAGGACATTGAGTCGAACCAGATCATGCTGCAGCGATTGCAAAAGGACGGGTATGTCCGCTATGAAGATCTGCCGCTGGAAACCAGGGACGGCCGCCGCATTGCCGTGGAGTTTGTCAGCAATGTATATCAGGCCGGCGACAAAAAGGTGATTCAATGCAACGTCCGCGACATCACCGAGCGCAAGCGCGCACAGGATGAAACAAAGCGTCTCAATGCGGAACTGGAACTGCGCGTGGCCGAACGCACCGCGCAATTGCAGGCCGCCAACGAGGAACTGGGGGCGTTCAGTTATTCCGTCTCCCACGATTTGCGCGCGCCGCTGCGCCACGTCCAGGGTTTTGTGAAGCTGTTGGAAATAGAGGCCGGACCCGCGCTTGGCGGAAAAAGTCTCGAGTATTTGACGACCATTTCCCAAGCGGCCAAGCGGATGGGCAACTTGATTGATGACCTGCTGGCGTTCTCGCGGATCGGGCGCGCGGAAATGCAAAAGTCGGAGGTCAATCTTGATGAGTTGGTCCGGGAGACGTTGGCTGATTTTCAGGCGGAAACACAAGCGCGAAACATTGCTTTAGATATTCATCCGCTGCCGGCGGTGCAAGCCGATCGCGCCCTGTTGCGGCAGGTGCTGGTGAATTTGATTTCCAATGCCGTGAAGTTCACTGGCACTCGCGCCGAAGCCAGAATTGAAATCGGTTCCGTGCCCGGCGGAACCGGCGAGACGGTGATTTTCGTCCGCGACAACGGCGCTGGGTTCGATCCGCAATACACCGACAAACTGTTCGGTGTGTTTCAACGGCTGCACAGCCAGGACGAGTTCGCGGGCACCGGCATTGGCCTGGCAAACGTCCAGCGCATCATTCATCGGCACGGCGGGCGAGTCTGGGCGGAAGGCGTGCTGGACGGTGGCGCGACCTTTTATTTTTCAATTCCCAACCAAAACCGAGGCGGCCATGAACACTAGGACAACGATCCTCAAAAACATTCTCCTGGTCGAAGATGATCCGCGCGATGTGGAACTGACTTTGGCCGCGCTGGACGAACACCATCTGGCCAACCAGATTGAGGTGGTCAACAACGGTGCTGAGGCGCTGGATTATCTTTACCGCCGGGGAAAATTCAACAGCCGCGCGGCTGGCAATCCGATCCTGGTTCTGCTGGATCTCAAGATGCCCAAGGTCAGCGGGCTGGAAGTGTTGAAGACTATCAAGGCCGACGCCCTGTTGAAGATAATACCCGTGGTCGTGCTTTCGTCCTCACGCGAAACGCCGGACTTGGTTCAATGTTACCAACATGGAGTCAACGCCTATGTGGTGAAGCCCGTGGATTTTGGCGAGTTCGTGGATGCGGTCAAGCAGCTAGGCATTTTTTGGGCGGCGGTCAATGAACCGCCGCCAAGTATCAGCAAAATAGAACCCGGCAAAATACCCGTTACCGAAAAGGAAGATGACCATGATGGAATCCCCGCTTCATATCCTGCATCTGGAGGATGATCCGCGCGATGCTGCGCTCGTTCAAGCCGTGCTGGCAAGCGGCGGCATCACTTGTGCGATCACCTTGGTGCAAAACCGGGTGGCTTTTGTGGCGGCGATTGAGCGCGGCGGCTTTGACTTGATCCTCTCGGATTTCTCACTGCCCGCGTTTGACGGTTTGTCGGCCTTGGACGTGGCGCGTGGTCGCTGCCCCGATGTGCCCTTTATCCTCGTCTCAGGAACTCTCGGCGAGGAACGGGCCATTGATTCGCTCAAGAGCGGCGCGACGGATTATGTGTTGAAGGAGCGACTCGCCCGGCTCGTTCCGGCCGTTCATCGTGCCCTGCAAGAAGTCAAAGAACGTGTGGAACGCAAGTTGGCGGAGAAAAAACGCGAGGAATACAGCCGCAAACTTCAGGTGCTTTCCCGCCGGTTGGTGGAGGCGCAGGAAACGGAACGGCGTCACCTCGCCCGCGAACTGCACGACGAAATCGGGCAGTCACTCACGGTCGCCCAGCTCAACCTGCAAGCGCTGGTGCAGTCGCCCGGCACGAAGACTCTTGTGCCACGTTTGCAGGAGAGCCTTGGAGTTATTGACCGCGTGCTGGAACAAGTGCATGACATTTCATTGAATTTGCGCCCGTCAATTCTCGATGATCTGGGATTGGAACCCGCCTTGCGCTGGTTCACCAAACGGCAGGCGGCGCTCGTCGGGCTGAAGTTCAATTTCCATGCCGACGCCTTGGAGCAACGGTTGGATCCGATGATCGAAACCGAGTGTTTTCGGGTGGCGCAAGGTGCCTTGACCAATGTGGTGCGGCACGCGCGGGCCAAAACGCTGAGTGTCGAATTGCGCAAAGAAGCCGGACAACTTCATTTGCGCGTGCGCGACGACGGGATTGGGTTTGATGTCCGCGCCGTCTGGGAAGAGGCTGTGCGTGGCGCTACTTTAGGTTTGTTAAGCATGGAGGAACGGGCGACGCTGGCTGGCGGCGGATTGGAATTTAAATCGGTTCCCGGAAAAGGCACTGAAGTCCATGTCTGGTTTCCGTTGATATGGCAAACCTCCTTGGCAAAATCAAAAATCGCATGAACCCGCCCGCCAAAACCATTAATGTCATTCTCGCCGATGACCACACACTCGTCCGCGCGGGCATTCGCGCACTGCTGGAGAAATTGCCGGCGGTGAAAGTGATCGGCGAAGCGAGCGATGGTCGTGAAGTTCTAAATCTGCTCAAGACGCAACGGCCGGATGTGGTGGTGATGGACATCGCCATGCCCGGTCTCAACGGTCTGGAAGCGGCCGAGCGCATGACGAGGAATTTTCCGGGCGTGCGGATCATCATTCTTTCCATGCACAACAACGAAGAATATGTGGTGCGCGCGCTGAAGGCGGGCGTCGTCGGCTACCTGCTTAAGAAATCGGCCACGGCCGAACTGGAAACCGCCCTGCACGAGGTAATGCGCGGGAAAACTTATTTGAGCCGGGAAGCCAGGCTGAATACGAATTTTCCGCTCAACGGAATTGCCAGCCGGAGCAGTCCGCTGGAAAAACTGACCGGACGGCAGCGCGAAATTTTACAACTCATTGCCGAAGGCCAGAACACCAAGCAAATCGGCGACCTGCTAAAGGTCAGTCCCAAGACCATCGAATATCACCGCACGAAGCTGATGGCCAACCTGAACCTGCATGATATTCCGGGACTGGTGCGCTTCGCTTTGCGCGCCGGACTCATTCCCGATGAGAAACTGGCCGCCGGTTAGCAGCGGCTAATCGTAGGCGAAAATGTGGGTAGGCTCATTTCGAATACGAAATTTTAAATCTGTCACGTTGGAGTAAAACGGTCATGCTGTGCGCCAATCTGGCACTAAAACTCCGGCGGCATCCACGAAGCCGAAGCTTTGACCCAGTTCGTCGGTTCAATGGCACCCAGAGTCGGCCAGACACACCCGCCGCCGGCCAAAAAACTGGAAAAATATCAGTTTTGATCAAAAAACCCGGAAAATGATTCAAACCGGCCATTTCCACGACCCTTGGAACCGTTCCAAGGACCAAGGAAACGTCTGCCACGGTTAAAGAAATCCCGTCCATGGTCATGGAAAAGAGGCCGGGAAACCCAAACATTGTGCCAATAGGTCTCATTTCCGGGGCCATGGTAATGGGGTTTTAACGCCGGAGTAGAGGGTGTTACGAAACTCACATGGCGAACCATTGATTTTATTGGTGAAAATGTTGTTAGTTGAATTTCGGTGGATTTGGTTTTTTAAAAGTCAAAGGTGCTTTGTGTCGGGAACAAATCGGCCAGCAAATCCTGTTCTGG
>CAJAQO010000135.1 GCA_903944085.1 uncultured Verrucomicrobia subdivision 3 bacterium | reverse complement strand
TGTGCATGATTTTCGGCGGGTTTGTGATCTTGCTGATGTTGGTGCCCAACGACGGCATGAAACGGCTGGCCTTTTTGTTTAGCGGCGGCTGCATCTTTGGCGTGGGCTGGCTGTTGAGGCGCATTTCCAAGCGGCATCAGGAAAAGGCGGTTTAGAAATTGTGATGACATGACTGCAATCAGATCATTTCTTCCCGGCCAACTTTGGCCGGACAACAATGGCGTTCACATCAACGCCCACGGCGGTGGCGTGCTTTTCCACAATGGTGTTTATTACTGGTTCGGCGAACACAAAATCGAAGGCGAAGCCGGCAACGCCGCGCACGTCGGCGTTCACGCCTATTCGTCCACGGATCTTTACAACTGGAAGGACGAAGGCATTGCGCTGGCGGTCAGCGATGATTCAAATAGTCCAATCACGCGCGGCTGTATTCTAGAGCGTCCCAAAGTCGTTTTCAATTCGCGCACAAAAAAGTTCGTGATGTGGTTTCATTTGGAACCGAAGGACGCAGGTTACTCCGGCTCGATGAGCGGCGTGGCCGTGGCGGACAACGTCACCGGGCCGTTTCAATTTCTGCGCGCGTTTCGTCCGAATGCCGGCGTCTGGCCGGAAAATGTTCCCGCCGAAATGAAGCAGCCGCTGCCGGCTGAGGAAAGCGAACGGCTCGGCGCAATGGAACTCGTTGGCGGGCCGCGTCCGTGGTATCCGAAGCAGCTTTTATTTCGCCGTGATTTTGCCGGCGGCCAGATGGCGCGCGACATGACGTTGTTCGTGGACGACGACGGTTGCGCCTACCACATTTACGCCTCGGAAGCCAACGGCGCGCTGCATATCTCGCAGTTGAGCGATGATTATTTGAGTCCCGCCGGAAAATTTATTCGCGTGCTGCCGGGCCGTTTCAACGAAGCGCCGGCGATGTTGAAATTTCGCGGCCGATATTTTTTATTCACTTCTGATTGCACCGGCTGGGCGCCGAATCCGGCGCGGCTGTTGGCGGCGGATTCCATTTTTGGAAATTGGGAAGAGCTTGGCAACCCGTGCCTCGGCACGGGCGCGGAAATTACAAACACCTTTAAGTCGCAATCCACTTTCGTTTTGCCGGTGCAAGGCAAAGTGGACGCCTTCATTTTCATGGCCGACCGCTGGAATCCGCAGAACGCGATTGATGGCCGCTACGTCTGGCTGCCGGTTGAATTCCGCCACGGCGTGCCGACGATTTCGTGGCGTGCGGAGTGGAATTTGAGTTTCTTTGCCAAATAAAATGAGCATGACCAAAAGTCCGTTTATCAGCATTTGGTTCGGAAATTTTTTCGAGCCGTTTTACAGCGACTTCGAAGCCACACGGCGCGGCATCGCCGAAGTTGCCGACCTTGGTTTCAACAGCATCAATCTCGACTCCAAGGCGTGGGCGGATTTTTTTGCGCGCTACCGCAGCGAACCGGCCAGCCAATACGTCGCCATGCACGAATTCATGATGGCGGAAATGGCCAAGCACGGAATTGACTACACCTGCCTGGCGCTTTATTTGTGCGGGGACAATCTCTATCCAAACATCCGCAGCGTGCCGCCGGTGCGCGGCGAGGAGCCGATGCGCCCGAACGGTCAGCCAATGGGCACTTACAAATATTGGTCGCCGAAAGCGCAGGCGACAATGGTGGAACATGTGCGCGGCTTGTTGAAACTTTACGGCAAAGGGATGCGGCGCAATGCCAACCGCAAAATCATCATGCAGACGATGTTCGAGCCGATTCCGAAGCCGAGCTTCGACGCAGAAGGCAGGCAAAAATATCTTTCATGGTTGGAAAAAAATTACGGCGGCGACATTCAAAAATTAAATTCGCGTTATGGACTCGCGGCGATATCCTTTGCCGAGCTTTCGCCGCAGCAATACTGGCTGCGACCGGAAGAATTAAACTGGGTCGGCTGCGCGCGGCCCACGGCGGAAGATTTTGCCAGACGCACGCCGGATTTTTACCGCTGGATTGACAATCAGACGCATCTGGCCGAAGTGCTGCAAGATTATTTCGCCACGATGAAAAAACAGTGGCGCGAGCTTGAGCCGAATCTTTTCATCGAGCCGCTGCTGCACCAGTGGGGCTATTTCTTCAACCCGCCGGGCCAGATTGACTGGCAGACGGGGCAACGCGCGCTGGATGTTTACAAATGCGCGGCACACGTGGACAGCGTGTTGTTCATCGCCGCGCCGCTGAACGCCGAGAACCGCGCTGATGCGATGGCGTTGAGCGTCGAAGGTTCGATTTTGCGCAACGCAAATTCCCACCGTCCGTTCACCGCCGGGCTGTATCTCGGCCGGCATGTCAACGGCGATATTTACCGCGTCGTGCCGCCGGCGGAATGTATCGGCACGCACGTCGCCAATGGTGCGAAGGGATTGCACATTTACGGCTACAGCGGACTCGATGACGGCGGCGTGATGTATCGCATGGATGAAATGTTCAAGGAATCGCTGCGCGCGGGAAACCGCTGGGCGACAGAAGTCATTCCGCTGCTCGACGCGGCGCGCGCGAAAGAAGTCGCCATTTTGTTTCCCGCCGAAATGAGTCTTTACGAACCGCTCGAAGTGGACACCGAAGGCCGGCACCGCATGGATTTGCTCGGCTGGTATGCGCAGTTCACCGACCTCGGCTGGCATGTGGACATCGTGCATCCCGACCAAGTCGCGTCGGGCGCGCTCGCCGGCTACAAACATCTTGTCGTGCCGCACAATTCGCTTTACGACCTTGGAGAAAATTCCGCGCTCGAAGCTGCCGTCAACAAATTCGTGCGCGCCGGCGGGAATGTTTTCCACGGGCCGCATTGCGAGTTGGCGAAACAGGCGCTGGGCGTCAAAGAAGAAACCATCGCGTTCGATTGCATCCAATGGGATGACGAGATCATCCCGCACGGCTGGTCAACGGTTTTTTTTCAGGGCGGCAAGGCTGTCGGCAAATACATCCAGTCCGGCAAAACCGCCATCGCGCAGACCGACCTTGGCAAAGGCCGCGTGTTTTCGTTTGGTTTCCAATATGGTTACAGCTACTCGCGGCGCACGATGCCGATTGTGCCGCCGCAATATGGCAAACGCGAGATGCACCCCGTCGTGCTGCTCCGGGAAACTCCGATTGCCGCGCTCGCAGGAAACTCGCCGCTCGCGCCCATCGCTCCGATCAAAGGCGTCGAGTTCGCGCGCTTCGGAAAACATCTCGTCATTGTGAATCATCGCGCCAGTCCGGTGGACCTCAGTAGCATTCCGGCCAGCAGAACACTTTCGCAAGTGCCGTCCGCGCCGGGCTGGCTGGCCGCGCACTCGGCAGTATGCTTGGAACTTCAGGAGCCGAAAACAAATTGATAATTGTTTCCGCGACGTTGGTAATGGTAATAAGTTGGTCATTTGGCATGGCAAGGGATTTTCAGTTGACCGGCGACAAAGTAGAGCATGGCGGTTTGATCTTCCGATGAGCGGCAACCTCGGGCTTTGCGTTTAACGGCTGAGAACAAACTATTGAGTCCTTCCAGAAAGGCGGTCGTCAGTCCTTGTTCACGCCGCAGACGCGCTGAACACAGGCTTGGTGACCGTCAGCACGAACGGGAACACCTTGCCGTTGCTGTGCGCCTCGCCATTCCACCCGCCGGTCAAATCCAGCGGGGCGGCGGATGAATTTGTGTCCGGCGCATTCAGCGCACGGCTTTTCTCGGCGAGGGTGGGCACGATGGAGACGCGGGCCAGGGCAAGCTTCGGTGCCATTTGCGCCGGGGCGGAAACGCCGACCAACACGGCGGCTGACAAGATGACCGCAGAAAATGTGCTCATGGTGTGATCCAAGTATCAGGCGGCCGCAGCTTGGTTGCAAACCGTAAACCAACAGCTTCATTTTTCATCGGCCGGCTTCCGTTTTGTTTTGTCCCAGCCACTTCAGCAGCACCTGTTTTCTGGCCGTGGGCTGGGCGGTCCGCGAGTGATCGGCTGGGGCGGCACCGTGTTCGACGCTCCAGCCATCCCATTCTCGAAAGGCATGATAACTCCAGTCCCAACCATAGCCCTCGATCACCTCGATTAGGTCGGACAAATATTTGTCGCCACCAGGAGCCCAGCGAATCACACTGAATTCGCCAACATACAAATGCACCCGGTAACGTCTGGCAAAGGCAGTGGCGGGAGCAATTGCCCGTTCGATGGCCGCTTTGTCCCACATCACTCCGTCGATCATTCCCGGATAGGTTATTGGCCGGGCGGGCCCATAGACTCCTTGGTGCGTGAATTGGTGCGGATCGTAAATATGAAAACTATAAACCACATTGGAGAGGCCAATCGGTTGAAAGCCGACAAACCCCGAGGCGGAACCCCAGTCCGGCGGTTCAACGATTAAAGTGCAGGCCGGATCAATGTTCCGGACCGCCCGGCCCGCGCGCAAGGCGAGGCTCTGCCAATCATCGCAGTCTTCGGCCACCGCGTTGTCCACCGGCTCGTTGAGCAAATCATAACCCCAGATCCGCGCGTCGCCCTGATAGCGGGCGGCGATTTTCCGCCACACCGCAATGAATTCAGCCTGGGCCTTTGAATCCGTCCAGATGCGACCAATCGCCGCTTGATATCCGCCGGACAGGGCGCGGCCTCCGGGCGGCGAGTGCAAATCAACCACGACTTTAACCCCCCGCTTGGCGGCCCAAGTCAACCCGCGATCCAACTGGTTCAATTGTTTTTCCAGCCAACGATCATAGTCTTCAAAGCCGGTTTCGGCGGCTGGCACGCCGGAGCGGATCAATTGCCACCGCACGAGGTTCCCGCCCCACTCGTTCGCCAAGACGTCCAAATCCGGTTCTGTGAGCGAATCAGGAGCGATCATCGCGCCGCGCAATCGCGGCAACGAATGGCCTCGAAAAATCGGCGCGTTCGCCAATGCCGCCGGTGCTTCCCCCGCTTCTTTTGCCAGCACGACGCGCACATCGTCAAACCACACTTTGCCGGAAACCTGCTCCAGGCCCAGCACTAAAGTCACCGCTGTCGCGCTCTTGGGCACCAAGATGCGGTGGGAATATCTCTGCCAACCAAACGAGCCCGTCGGGATCTCGGGTTGCGGCCATTGCAAACCGGCGGGCGTATCGATCCGGGCCATGACTTTGATGCCATTCCAAGGATTGGGTTTGGCGCTGATCGTTTCGGCTTTGACCTCGGCGCCAATGAAAACATACCGGCCGCGCAGTTCCTCAATAGGAAGACTGAAAGTCCGGGTGGCGGATTCGGCTGCATTGGTCAGCGTAAAAAATAAGGCCCCACCACGTCCCGGCTCAGTCACGATTCCGCCCGAACCTTGGCTGTTGGCGAGATCGGCGGCGTTAGCCAGCTGATTGCTCCAAAGCATATCCCCGGCCTGCGCGCCGCTGGCGCTGTGCCAAACGATGCAGCCGAGCAACACCAGCATTACCGGCCAAAGTTGTTTCATGCGCCGGAGCATGGCATGGGCCGGGCCGGTTTCACAATGGTTTTTGGGTTGAGTTGACGTTCCCCCAAACAGGCTGCCCAAACCACGTTGCTGCGACAGCCCGTAGAAACCTACGCGACCTTCGAGTGGATGGGTGACGCCATCAAGGGCTTGCCCCGTGAAAAACTATTCATCCAGTCCAAAGTTTCCGGTCAGCCAGGCGACGTGCTGGCGGCCATCGACCATCACCGCAAAATTTTCAACACCGACTATGTGGACAGCCTATTGATTCATTGCATGGTGAAAAATCAATGGACCGACGGCTGGAAACGCATCATGGACGGCTTTGATGAAGCGAAGGCACGAAAATGGATCCGCGCGAAAGGCGTCTCCTGCCACAGCCTGCCCGCCTTGCGCACTGCCTCCGCCTCCAATTGGAGTGAAGTGCATCTGGTGCGCGTTAATCCCCAAGGCAAACGCATGGACGGCTTGGCGGAGGAGGTCTGGAACAATGACGATCCGACGCACGACGTGGCGCCGGTGATGACCGAAATAAAAAAACTCCACGCCAAAGGCCGGGGCGTCATTGGTATGAAAATCATTGGCAACGGCCAGTTCGCCAAGGCGGAGGACCGCGAGCGGTCCATCCGGTTCGCGATGGCGTGCAAGGACCTTGACGCCGTCGTCATCGGCTTTACCAGCCGGGAACAGATTGACGAAGCCATCGGACGGATGAATCGTGCGCGCAAGGAAGCTTGAATTCACAAGCCGGTTTTGAAATTACCGGGCCGTTTGCCGGGACGGCCTCGCTAGCGTTGATCCATGGTGGAAGAAGTCACCGTTTGACATTTGGGATTGAAGCGCTTCATTTCCTATCATGCAAATTGCGTGGGCCAGCAAGTTTGAAACCGGTTCCGAGCAGATTGACCTTCAGCACCGGATGCTAATCAACAACCTCAATCATTTGGACGAGCGGTTGAACACCACCAATCCGACCCAGAAGGAATGTGAATTCATGACGCTGGTGGTGGATTTTTGGAAGCCTGTGCCGGTCAGCACTTCAAGCTGGAAGAATATAGCATGCACCGCCACCGCTGTCCCGCCCCTGTGGTGAATCTGCGGGCGCACGAACATTTCCGGGGTTTCTTTCGTCACTACCGGCAGCGCTGCGAGGCTGAAGGCTAACCGCCCTTCGTTTTGATGTTGAACGGCGTGACCCGATACTTCGCAGTCATATGGCAGATTGTTCCGCAAGCATGCATCCCAGAACGCCGTAGTGGTCGCCAGGATGTCCGGTAGAGTGAATGCAAGATGTCCCTCATTTGAAAACCTCCCAGTCAGGTTTGCCTCGCCGCTACGCGGATTTATCCACCAAACCTTGACTGTGTTCCTGAAAAGACGCAGAGCTTTTGGCTTCGACAATTGACAGCGAGACAGCATCACCCTTGATGCTGCCTATCGGCACAGGCCAGTCAGTCGGCGCTCCTGCGGTTCTTTCAGGGCTTTGATTCGGTGGGCAGCCATGTGCAGATGTGCGTCTGGTTCCAATTGTTGACGGAAGCATAATCCACCATTTGAATGAATCCATCGGCCGTGGGGACTTTGAATTGCATCCTGGTTCCTGGTCGAGTCGAAGAAACGGGTGTCAAATTAACATATCCGCCATCGTTCAAGATGCTGACGGGCTTGCCATAATCCGGATCCAAGTTTTCATCCCTCGCGAGCACAACTGGCCCTCGGACTAAGGCTTCAAAATTATCGCCTGCGCGATCGCTGCCGTGCGGGGCATTAACCAATCGGCAACGCAGGTCCAAAGTCAGGTGAATGACATCCCCCGCAGACCATTTCC
>CAJAQO010000134.1 GCA_903944085.1 uncultured Verrucomicrobia subdivision 3 bacterium | reverse complement strand
GTCAAACTCCGCGCGGCCGAGAAAGGAAAAGTTAAAATCCGGCGGCGCGATTTGTTTCAATTGATACGCCAGCAGCCCATCGCCGCCGGTGACGAGAATGTGTTTCATTTAAGTGAACGAATGTGGAAAGTCTAAAGGCGAATCCCGCCCTCGTCCATCCGGCAATGTTCTGGACCGTGTCCTAATCCTAATCGTCATCGTAATCTTCATCCGCTTTAAACAACGATTACGATTAAGAACAGGATTAAGATTAGGACCGCACCGTATTCCAAATTGTGGAGTGCGGCGACACGTCGCCGCTTTCCCACTGGGAGACATATCTCCCAGTTCCAAAGCGCGGACCTGTCCGCGCACTCCAAATCACGCCCCCTGAAATGCCGAGGGCCGGAGCGGTTTCCCGTTCCGGCCCCGGCACGTCCCTGGAGGACGCGGAAGACAATAAACTCACTTACGGCAGATATTGCAGCCGGAAGAATCCAATGTCATTCGTGATGAACAGATATTGCGAATTCGTGCCGTCTGTGGGGCTGAACAATCCGTTGCTCCAATTGACCCATGTGCCGCCCAGCGCTGGCATGAATTGAACTTGATAGTTGTGAAGGGGTGCCAGAAGCGAACTGTCCAACCGCATGACAGGCAGAACCAACGGCGCCACGGCGGCGGCCGGGGGCGCGGCGATCTTGATGAGCGGCGTGCCGGTGAAGCCGGTGCCGGGGCTGGTGATGAGGATGTTTGTCACCATGCCGCCAGAGATTTGCGCCGTGGCCGTGGCATTGGTGCCGCCCCCACCGACGATGCTGATGGCCGGACTCGTGGCGTAGCCGGAACCGCCGCTGGTGATCGTGGCGTGAACCAGGAAGCCGTAATAGATCACGGGAGTGGCAAACGCCTGCGTGGGCACCGGGTTTAAAGCCAATCGGTAACTCCCGCTGCCCGCCACGCCCGAAACCATTTGTGTGTAACTGTCATTGCTGGCCGTGAAGTTGACTGGCTGGTTGGTCCAATACCACGAAGCCCACTGCTGCAACTGATAGTTCCCGCCCAAGGCCAGATTGGAAAAGGAGAGGAACGACATGGGAGCGATGCTTAAAACCGGACTGACGATATATGGCGGTTCGATAATCAGCGCGGGTGCGCTTGTATAGCCAGAGCCGGCGTTAATTACATTGATGGCCACCACCACGCCATTGCTGACCACCGCCACCGCCTGCGCCCCGCTGCCGCCACCGCCAATGATTCTGATGCTGGGTATGTTGGTATAGCCGTAGCCGCTGTCGGAGATGGTAGCTCCCACGAAGAAATTATAAGCTATGATGGGTGAGGCAGTCGCCGCATGGATTTGGTTGACGAACAAGCTTGCGAAACCGACGATTTTGCGGGCATACTGGCCGGACACTACCACAGAGTAATTACCATTATTGGCCGGTTGCGCATTGAAGATGGTTAACGTGCTGTTAGTGCCGCCGATCAATGGCATTCCATTTGCAAACCATTGATAGCTCAATGTGCTATTTCCCGTTGCCGCCACATTGAAACTGACCGTGCTGCCTGCCTGTGTCGTCACGCTTTGCGGCTGTCCGGTAATGGTGATTGGTTGATTCGTCCCGCTGCCGATCAGCGCAATACTATGCACATTGCCACCGGCAATGGCCACCACGTTGCTCAACCCAGCGGGGACAGCCGTTTGCCCGAAGCTCGCATCACCACCGGCCCCCCAAGCAACCACAGTCCCATCGGCTTTCAAAGCCATGCTGTGATACCATCCGGTCGCAATGGCTTCTACATTGCTTAGTCCGGTGGGCAGGCTGATTTGACCAAAATTGTTTCCGCCCCAACCCACCACCTGTCCTCGCGATGTCAAGGCAAGTCCCCAGCTCTGGCCATTGCCAGGCGACGATGATCCGGCTGCGATGGAAATGACGTTAGTCAATCCAATGGGCACATTGGTCTGGCCGTCGGCATTACTGCCCCATGCCACTACTTTGCCGTTCGCAGTCAAAGCCAGATTAAAGTAATATCCTGCGGAGATGGCTACCGCGTTGGTCAAGCCAATGGGAATATTCTGTTGGCCCGCGCTGTTATCCCCCCAACTCACCACAGAACCGGATGCGGTCAACGCCAGACTTTGTTCACCAAAGGCTGCGATGGCCACTACATTGCTGAGTCCGCTGGGAATGTTAGTTTGACCGGAACCATTGGCTCCCCAGCCAATCACGGTTCCCGTGGCCGTGAGTGCCAAGCTATGCAATTCGCCCGCTGCAATCGCAACCACGTTGCTCAATCCGGTGGGGATGTTAATCTGACCGGAACCATTGGCCCCCCAGCCCACAACCGTTCCACCGGAAGTTAACGCCAAGTTAAAGTAGCTTCCCGCAGCGATGGCGACCACGTTGCTTACTCCGGCAGGCGGGGTAACTTGTCCAACATCGTAACCGCAGCATGCTCCCCATCCCGTCACAGTTCCTGTAGTCTGGCCAAAACTGGTGACTGCGAATAGACATATTGCCGAGGTTAAAATGCTGCTTACGATTCCATGTTTGATGTTTTTTTTCATGTAAAATTGCCCGCTTTTTAGTTTTAGCGTTTCTTGGTCGAAGAAAACAGCTAAGAAGCGTATTTGGGTCTAGTAAACTAATTGCCCAAAACATTTAATTTCCCGTCACAATCCGCACCACATTGCTTGGCGCGGCTTCCCCGCCGGTGGCGCTTACGGACAATACCCGCACGTCCACCGTGGCGGCGGGCGGCAGGCCGGTTTGGGTCGTCGTGGTTTCCGCCGTGGTGGCCACGCGCCGAAAATCCGCATCCGTCCCGCTGATTTGGATTTCCACATGGTAAATATTGGCGTTGGCCGCATGCGGCCACACGGCCAGGAAACCGCCGGCGATCGGCGTGGCGCTCAAGTTTTCCACCGGGTCGGCGGCGGTCGCCGCGCCCGGTTGGTTCAGCCCAAACCACAGCCAGGCCGGGTCCAGGTCGTCCAGCAAATCGCCCAGTTCGGCAATCATGCCGGACATCTCGGCGCGCAAAGCCTGGTCGGCATTGTCGCGCGCGGTCATTTTCTGGTCGTAATCCTCCTCGGCTTCATTCACGCCGCTATTTGCGTCCATGATGGCCTGCCAAAATGTCTTGGCGGCGACGGCGGTCACGATGAGGTTATGCACGGGATCATTGATCTCCATCGCGGGATTGTCGCTGAAATACTTATTGACGCTGTTCAGCAGGGTCAGGCGCTCATCCGGGGAAGCGGGCACGGCCAGCGAATTATTCTTGTAGCCGACCTCGGCCCATTCGGGACTGAAGCGTTTGCCCAACTTGGGCTTGAGCGCGTCATGCACGAGGGTAATGAAGGTTTTGCCGTTGGCATCGGCCACGTCCCAGGCGGCGGCGGCATCGGCACTGGCCTTGTCGGCCTTGGTGAAATCGGCCTGGGTGTTTTCGGCCAGATTCAGCGCCACGCCGAGGGTGACGGCGGTATGATGAACCAGGCCGAGGAAGGCCCCGTGCTTGTCCGCGCCAGCTTGCATTTTATGCGCCATGCCCCACAACGGGGCTTGGGCATCCGGTAATCTATTTGAACCCATATACTTTGATTTGTTGTTGTTTTTTAGTGTTTAGGCAGGAAAATCGGCTGGGCACCGCCGTGCCTGGCAAAAAATGCTTCCCAAAAGTCCGGACACGGCCGTGTCCAAGAAAAAAAACTCCCAAAAACTTCGGACACGGCCGTGTCCCGGAAAAAAAGCTCCTGAAAACTCTGGACACGGCCGTGCCCAGGAAAAAAAACTCTTGAAAACTCCGGACACGGCCGTGTCCGGGAAAAAAAGCTTCTGAAAAGTCCGGACACGGCCGTGTCCAGAAAAAAAAACTCCCAAAAAATCCGGACACGGCGGTGGCTGGATCAAAAAACCGAAAGCTGAACCGGGCGCGAATGGGGGGAACGGATGGGGGTAAAAAAAGCGGTTGCCGTTTGCAAGAGAACGACCGAAGCCCGAAACCAAATTGTCCAGCCACGCTGCCATATCCAATTTTAAAAGCCATTGTTCACCAGCCCAAACCACTGCGGGATGAATTGGATTGATTATTCCTCCGCGCACCGGCCATGTCACTTAAAAACAGTCCCCAAAATTTGCGAAATGCTGGCACTTTTTTGTTGTCCGCCGGGGCGGAAAGAGCGGGCGCGGCATCACTTGCCGGTGGACACTGGGGCTTTTTTCTCGCTAGATTATCCGCCTGTCATGCACATCCACTGGATCGCCAACACCACCGTGCCGCCGCCCATTTCCCTGAGCGGCGGGGACCGCATCATGGTCGAGTGCATCCGCCGCTGGAGCCAGGATCACAAAATCACCGTCTATGGCAACGAAGGTTCGAAGCAGCTCTGCGATTGGTTTGAGCTAAAAGGCATCGAGCACGTCACCTGGCCGGCGGACCACCTCAAAAAATACGGTCGGCTCTTCTGGTGGTTCATGCAAATGATCAAAGGCAACCGCGCGGTGGCGGACATAAAATTTTCGCCGGATGAGAAACATCTCATCATGGCCACGTCGGAATTTCATCCGAGCTGCCTCCCGGCGATGCGGCTGAAAAAGCGTTATCCCAACGCGCCGCTCGTGGTGGGACTTTATTTCTTCGCGCCGAAATGGTTTTCCGGCCAGCCTGGCCCCGGCCTGATGTTCACGGCCTACCGTCCGTTTCAACAACGGATTTACCAGCGCACCTTGCGCGAGGCCGAAATGATTTTGACCACCGTGCCGCAGGACCGGGATCTGATGATCGCTGACGGGCGCTCGCCGGAATCCGTCTATGCCGTGATGGGCGGCGTGGATTTGACCATCCCGCAAAGCGTGCCGGAGCCGGCGCAGAAAACTTTCGACGCCGTTTTCATCAGCCGCCTGCATCCGCAAAAAGGCCCGATGGAATTGATGGATGTCTGGAAAATTTTGACGGCGAAAAAGCCCGACGCCCGGCTGGCCATGATCGGTTCCGGCCCGCTCGACGCGCCGTGCAAAGCCAAAGCCGAAAGACTCGGCATCGCGAAGAACGTGGAATTCTTCGGCTTCCGCGACGGCGTGGAAAAATACAAAATCATCAAGTCCGCCCGCGTCGTGGTCTATCCGGCGGTGTTCGAAGTCGGCGGCATGGCCTCGGCGGAAGCCTTGGCGTGCGGGCTGCCCGGCGTGTCCTTTGATCTGCCGCCGCTGCGGGTGTATTATCCGCGCGGCTGGCTCAAGGCGCCGCCGGGAGATTTCGCCGGCCTCGCCGACTGCATCCATCGCCTGCTCACCGACGAAAAACTTTACGCCGCCACGAGCCAGGAAGCCCTCGCCGCCGGTCTGGAATGGGATTGGAACGCCCGCGCCAAATCCATGTGGGACGCCATCGAGCGCAGCCTCGCGCCGGACGCGAAACCGTTTTTTATCCAACCCCAGAAGTGATTATGCTGGTGAATTTTCTCCGTTGCGCGCACTGCGGATGGAATGCCGCCGTGAGTTTTTTCCGGCTGCTGTTGCCGCGCTGTCTCGGCCTGCGAACCGGGCGCGACGTGCGTGCCGGCGGCGGCATCGAATGGCCGCTCGGAAATTTGCGAAACATCCAGGTTGCTGATGCCGTGAGCCTCGGCAAACGCGGCTGGTTTTATCTGCCGTTAAACAACCGGCAGGCGCGGATTCAAATCGGTGCTCGCTCCGCCGTTGGCAATGATTTTGTCATCACCGCGAATGATTCAATCAAAATCGGGAGCGACTGCTTGCTGTCCTATCGTGTCACCGTGATGGATCACTCGCACGCCACCGGCTGGAACATCAAGCCGGTTTCGAGCGGACTGACCGCAGGCAAGCCGGTGGAAATCGGCGACCGTTGCTTCATCGGTTGCAACACAGTTATCATGCCGGGCGTGCGGCTCGGTGCCAACTGCGTCGTTGGCGCGAATTCGGTGGTGACCAAATCCTTCGAAGCCGGATCGGTGGTGGCGGGTGCGCCGGCAAAATTGCTGCGCAGCCTGGCTCAATAATGCACTTGACCCAACGGCTCACGGGAATCAGATTCCCAAACATGAATGCAATTCTTCGGGTTCTTTGTTTATGGACGCTGTTCTTTGGCGGGCCTCAGATCCAAGCCGCTGCAACGAACAGTTTGCGGATGACCTTGGAATTGCAGGATGGTTCGCGGGTAGTTGGCAAAAGCGGGGATAAAAAATTTCAATTCAACTCCACGATTCTGGGTGAATTAAAACTGCCGCTGGATCAAATTGGTTCAATCGAATGTCAGCCTAAAACCAATTTGGTGAAACTGATTGCCGTGAATGGCGACCAGTTGACGGTCGCGTTTGACATGAAAGAAATTCACCTCGAAACGTCATTTGGCAACGTAACAATTTCCGTGGATTCAATCCGCCGTTTGCAAGTCTCGGCTGCGAGCTTGTCGGGCAGAACAAAAATGGGGTTGGTTGCGCTCTGGTCGGGCGAAGGCAGTGGCGTTGACTTGGTTAACGGCAACACCGCCGAATCCGTGGGCGAGGTGACGTTTGCCAGCGGGAAGCAAGGCCGGGCTTTTCACTTGAACGGCGAGAATTCGTATTTGCAGATCCGCCCCAATGCGGCTTTGAACATTGGGCTGGCAAGCGGGCTTACGATTGAAGGCTGGATCAAGCCGGCAACCATCGCCCAAGACATGCTGATTTTTGAATATGAAAGGGAGCTTGGGACCGCCAACGGTTCAGATGTCGGCATGGAACTGGCCATCCACCGTTTTTCCGCCAATGGCCGGGGGATGGGATGTTTGTATGCCAACTTGGTGGATGTTGACGGTGCCGGTCATATTATATTTTCGCCGGCAAATATACTGGTGCCGGGCGTCTGGCAACATGTTGCTTTGTCCTACGACAAAACCACCGGAACGGCGGCGATCTATTTGAACGGTGTTGCCGTGGCCAAATCAAATCTCGGAATTTTTACGCCGCAGACGAGCTTTGCCAACTTGTTGCTCGGTGCCAAGACGACCTATAATTCGGCAACCAACCCGGGGAACGCCTACTCGGGAGACTTGGACGAGTTTGGCATCTATAATCGTGCGCTGTCGGCGGCGGAGATTCAGGCGATTTGCACGGAGGAAAACAATGGGGAACCGATGCCGCCGCCAACTGTCTCATCGGGCCGGGTTATTTTCAATGGGCATGGGCCAAACTTCATTCCGGAATGAATGCTGGTTGATGCCCGCCCGGTCATTTTTTCAATTCCTGCTTTACCTGCAATTCGGCGATAAGTGTCTTGTCCCCGCCGCGCTGCTGATAAGTCCACACGCCCCACGCATTGCCCAAAACGCTGCCGAGGCACGCGGGCAGATGCCAGAGCCAGCGCGCGTCGCGGTCGCGAACCAGGCCGCGCAGCGTGTGAAAAATCGGGCCGAAAAAAGTGACGCAGTAAATCGTCGCCAGCCACAGCGGCACGGGCGGCTTTTCCTTCATCCAGTTCACCGGCATTTCTTCCTGCACGCGCAGAAAATGCACCGTGGCGCGACGGCGCTTCTGCACGAATTTCCAGAGCGTCTGGATGTAATAATGATGCACGCCGCGCCCGCGAATCCGCAGCCATTCGCGTTTGCCATTTTTCATCAGGAACAACGCGACGTGCGTGTCCTGGAATTTTTCATTCGCCTGGACGGATTGCAAATCGGCGCGGCGATAGACAAAGCCATTCGCGCCGAGCGGATAGGAAAAGGAATTTCCCGGCAGCGCCCAGCGTTCCGTCTCGCCGTCGCGCGCGATGAGTTTGGGATTGGCGCTCATCAGCCAACAGATCGGATCGCTGATGTGCAGCAACGCGGTGAGGTAGGCGCAAAACGAACTCATTTTGGGCGAGGCCAAATAATACGCCTCCACGCCGAGCGCCTGCGGATTTGCCGCCAGCGCTTTCACGGCGAGTTCGATGTAATCGGGATGCGTGATTTCGTTGTCGGCATCCACGAAGACAATGTATTCGCCGGTGGCGTGCTGGAGCGCGAGGCGTTTGCCTTCCTCCATGTTTTTGCCGTTATCGTCGAGAACGAGCGCGCCGTATTTTTGGGCAATGGCGCGGGTGCCGTCCTGGGAATACGCGTCGGCGAGAATGATTTCCATTTTGCCGCGCGGATAAGTCTGGCGCGCGATGGACGCCAGGACATTGTCGAGCAACGCCTCGGCGTTCAGCGTCGGCATGATGAAGCTGACGCGCGGTAAATTTTCGAGGCTCGACGGCATGGCAGAAGTGTGGCCGAGTGCGCCGGCGAATTCAATTTTCAAAGCGCGCTCGCCGTGCGATTCATTTGTGCCGGCCGCTGAAAGAAAAAAACCGCCCGGACGGTTTTAACCATCCGGGCGGCTGGATTCAAATTTGCCGGTTTATTCCTGAATGAACTTGATCACGCGGGATTTCTCGGTGCGCTTGCGTTTGGTTTCGTCCAATTCTTTTTTGCGGAGACGCAGATTCTTCGGCGTGGCTTCCACGAATTCATCCACGTCAATATATTCCAAGGCGCGTTCCAATGAGAGCTTCATCGGCGGCGAGAGCGAGATGCCTTTGCCATCGCCTTGCGAACGCATGTTGGTCAGGCGCTTCTCTTTCACCGGATTCACGGGAATGTCGTTTTCGCGGGCGTTTTCGCCGACAATCATGCCGACGTAAATCATGTCGCCAGGCTCGACCATCAGGCGGCCGCGCGTCTGCACCATGTTGAGCGCGTAGCTGGTGGCTTCGCCGGCGTCCATGCTGACAAGCGAACCGTTTTTGCGCGCGGCAATTTCACCGCAGTCCGGGCCGTATTCGTGGAAGAGATGGCTCATCACGCCCATGCCCTTGGTCATGTTCACGAGGTCGGTTTCAAAGCCGATCAATCCGCGCATCGGCACCAGTGCCTCGACGGAAACCTGATTGCCGACGTGGGCCATGTTCGTGATCTGCGCCTTGCGGCCGGAAAGATTCTCCATGACGCTGCCGAGGCAGTCGTTGGGAATTTCCACGAACAGCTTTTCAATCGGTTCCAACGGATTGCCGTCTTTGTCCTTTTTCCAAAGCACTTCGGGGCGCGAGACCAAGACTTCATGGCCTTCGCGGCGCATTTGTTCGACGAGAATGGCGATCTGCATTTCGCCGCGTCCGCTGACCGCGAAAATTTTCGGGTCGGGCGTCTGCGCGATGCGGAGGGCGACGTTGGTGCGGATTTCCTTCACCAGCCGGTCCCAGATGTGACGCGCGGTGACGAGCTTGCCGTCCATGCCGGCGAGCGGACCGTCGTTGACGGCGAATTCCATTTGAATCGTCGGCGGGTCAATCGGGATGTAGGGCAGCGCCGCGCGCAGTTCGCTGTCGGTGATCGTTTCGCCGATGAAGACATCCTCGAAACCGCAGATGCCGATGATGTCGCCGGCGTGGGCTTCCTGCACCTCGATGCGTTTCATGCCCTCGAAATGATAGAGCATGGTGATTTTATTTTTGGAAACATTGCCGTTGCCGTGGCGGCACATGGCGGCATCGCCGACCTTGATTTTGCCTTCGTAAATTTTCCCGAACGCGATACGGCCGAGGTAGTCTGAATAATCCAGATTCGCGACCAGCACCTGGAAACCGTCGCCGGCCTTCGCGCGCGGCGGCGGGATGAATTTCACGATGGCATCAAAGAGCGGTTCCATCGTGCCGGTGACGTGGTCGAGTTCCGCCTTGGCGTAACCTTCCTTGGCCGAGCAATAAATGAACGGAAAATCCAACTGCTCATCCGTCGCGTTCAGCGACATGAACAATTCAAAAACCTGGTCGAGCACTTTTTTGGGATTGGCGTTCTCGCGGTCAATTTTGTTGATGACCACAATCGGCTTGGCGCCGGCTTCGAGCGCCTTGCGCAGCACAAAGCGCGTCTGCGCCTGCGGGCCTTCGGCGGAATCCACCACCAATAGCACACCATCAATCATGTTCATGATGCGTTCCACCTCGCCACCGAAATCCGCGTGGCCGGGAGTGTCCACAATATTGATGTGATAGTTCTTGTATTTGAAGGCGGCGTTTTTGGCGCGGATGGTGATGCCCTTTTCTTTTTCGAGGTCCATCGAGTCCATCAGGCGTTCCTCGGAAGATTCGTGCTGGTTGGCGCGGAAGGTGCCGGACTGTTTCAGGAGACAGTCCACCAGCGTGGTTTTGCCATGATCAACGTGCGCGATGATGGCGATGTTTCGGATGTGTTTCATATCGTAAAATTTCGGAATACTCACGTCGCTTAATATACCAGACGTGACAAGGGGCACGAACGGGAAAGCGACGGAATTGCCGGGTTGCGTATAATGGAGATTTGCCGCCAAAGGTCAAGTCAACCGTCGGAATAAATTTATTGTGGCGCAGTGCGGTTTCCGGCCGCTGGGCCGGCCAATGGCCGGCAAGGATTGCGCAAATCAACTTGGATGCAGCGCGATTTTTTCAAAACCCATCCCGACCACCAAGTCTGTCCGGTGGCGGGTTGCGTTGCCGACGTGCCCGGCAGGAAAATGCGCCGACGCCAAAAATTGTTTAACATTTGGCAGTCCACGGCTGGTTTCGATTCGCGGCTTTGGTGATGATGTAGCGGTAATCCACTTTACACATGAGCCAGAAAACGCGCTTCGATCTGACGCAGGCGGATATTCCGTCGGCTTGGTATAACCTCAACGCCGATTTCCCCGAGCCGCTGCCGCCGCCGCTGCATCCCGGCACCAAAGAGCCGATGCCACCGGAAGCCTTGGAGGCGATTTTTCCACGCAACCTCATCGAGCAGGAAATTAGCGCCGAGAAATACCTCGAGATTCCCGAACCGGTGCGCGACATCTACGCGTTGTGGCGGCCCACGCCGTTGCTGCGTGCGGTGCGATTGGAAAAAGCGCTGAACACGCCGGCGCATATTTATTACAAATACGAAGGCGTCAGTCCCGCCGGCAGCCACAAAGTCAACACTTCGGTGCCGCAGGCGTATTACAACAAAATCGCCGGCACCAAACGGCTCGCCACGGAAACCGGCGCGGGCCAGTGGGGTTCGTCGCTGGCGTTTGCGTGCAGTTTGTTCGGACTGGAGTGCAATGTTTACATGGTCAAAGTGAGCTACGATCAAAAGCCGTATCGCCGCATGCTCATGCACACTTGGGGCGCGACGGTTCACGCGAGTCCGAGCGACCAGACGGAATACGGCCGCAAATTGCAGGCGCAGGACCCGCATCATCCCGGCAGCTTGGGCATCGCGATTAGCGAAGCCATCGAGGACACGGTGAAAACGCCGAACACGAAATATTCCCTCGGCAGCGTGCTGAATCACGTTTGTCATCATCAGACCGTTATCGGCGAGGAAACCATCAAGCAGATGGAAATCGCCGGCGAGGAACCGGACGTGATTTTCGGTTGTTGCGGCGGCGGCAGCAATTTTGCCGGACTCACTTTTCCGTTCATCCGGGGAAAAATCCGCGACGGAAAAAAATATCGCATCGTCGGTGTCGAGCCGTCCGCGTGTCCGTCGCTGACGCAAGGCGAACTCCGCTACGATTTCGGCGACACAGCGGAGACCACGCCGCTGATGAAAATGTATACGCTCGGCCATGATTTCATTCCGCCGAGCATTCACGCCGGCGGACTGCGCTACCACGGCATGTCGCCGATGGTCAGTCACGCACTCAAACTCGGGCTCATCGAAGCTGAAGCGATTCACCAGACCAAAGTGTTCGAGGCGGCGGTGCTGTTCGCCCGGAACGAAGGGCTGGTGCCTGCGCCGGAATCATCCCACGCCATCGCCGCCGTGGTGAACGAGGCCATCAAATGCCGCGAAGCCGGGACGAAAAAAGTGCTGCTGTTCAACCTTTCCGGCCACGGGCTGCTCGACTTGAGTTCGTTTGAAAGTTATCTGCACGGCAAAATCCAGGACGTTTAAACCCCGAAAACAAACACAATTCCCCAAAAAAATATCATGAAAATACTCGCTCGTTTAATTCTGATCGCCGCCACCCTGTCGGTGGCAACACAATCCTACGCCGAGCCGGCTGCCGTCCTGCCGGTCGGCAGCCATTATCCCATCGGTGCCGAAGGGCTCAAGGGCGCGTCGCTGCCGCCACCGGGATTTTATGTGCGCGACTACAATTATTTTTATTACGCCGACAAGGTGGACGGGTTGCCGGCCAAGATGGATTTCTTTGCCTATGTTCAGGCGCTGAAACTGGTTTACCTCACGGATTACAAAATTCTCGGCGCAAACTGGGGCGTGGACATGATTGTGCCGTTCCCCTACAAAAACATTTCCGGCCAGCTTGGCACCGCCGGCCAGTTCGGTTTGGGCGACATCTACGCCTGTCCGCTGCTGCTGTCGTGGCACCTACAGAAATTTGATTTCTCCTTCGCCTACGGCATTTGGGCACCGTCGGGGAATTTTGACCCCGGCACGTCCAGCGCGCCATTGCGGGGGTTGGACAGCCCCGGCGATGGTTTTTGGTCGCACATGATCACGCTCGGCGGCACTTGGTATCCGGACGCGAAAAAAACCTGGGCCGTCTCGCTGTTGAACCGCTACGAAATCAACACCGAACAGGATCAGACGCAGATCACGCCCGGCAACATGTATTCACTCGAATGGGGTGTCAGCAAAACCGTCGCGCAAGGCGTTGACGTGGGTTTGGTCGGCTATTGGCAGCAAGAAACCACCGAAGACAGCGGGGTCCACGCGGCCACCGCGCTGTCGCATGTCGTCGGCGTTGGTCCAGAAGTCAGCGTGCTTTGGGAGAAAATCGGTTTGATTTCCACGCTGCGTTACGTCTATGAAGCCGATGCCAAAGACCGCCCGCAGGGCCACACCGTCACGCTGACACTCACGAAACGGTTTTAATGCCGCCGGCAAAAGCCGGGCGGCGGAAGAATTATGGCAGGTGGTGGTTGCGTAGCCGGTCTAAAGCAGGTTATGCTGGCGGCTCATGAATCAATTTTCAGAAGCCATGTTCTGGCCCGCCGCCGGGTTTTTGATCGCCGTGATTTTTGCGTCCTTTTACGCATGGGCGCTGCACCGCTATGTCATGCACCGGCCGCTTGGAAAATTCCGATATCCCTTCGAGGCGCACACCCTGATTCATCATCACGTTTTCCGCGCCGATGAGACCTATCATTTGATCAATCCCAAGGATGCGCAGACCATCCCGATGGCTTGGTGGAACGGCCCGGTGCTGGTGCTGCTCGGCCTGCTGCCGTTTGTCGCAATCGCCGGGTGAGTTGGCCATTGGTGGCTGCTGGCCGGCGCGGGCGTTGCGTGCGCCGGTTATTACGCCACTTACGAATACATCCATTGGTGCATGCACCTGCCCCGGAAACGCAACGTCGAGCGTTCCGGAATTTTCTTCCGGCTCAACGGCCATCACCTCCTGCACCACCGCTACATGCGGAAAAATTTCAATGTCGTCCTGCCGCTCGCCGACTTGCTGCTCGGCACCTTGCTGCTGCGTTCGCCCATGCACTTCAAACAGGCGCGCGGCCCGGCGGTGCCGGACGTGCAGCCGCGCGTCAAACTGCCGCGGGTTGCCAAAGGCTGATTTTTCCGCCCCCGGATTTGCGGTTGGCTTTGCGAAAGGCTAGTCTGACGCATGTTTCTGGTCACCTCGAACAAGACAAAACAGTTGCTCTGCATGAATTACATCGGGCAAGTGCGGCCCGCCGAATTGCAACTCGCACACGCGGATGTCACCGCGCTGCTGGCCGATCTCAAACCACGCTTTCGGTTGCTGGCGGACTTGAGCCAGGTGGAATCCATTGATCCCGAATGCGCGACCGAGATCGGGCGGACGATGGAATTATTTGACCAAGCTGGCGTGGGCTTGATCGTGCGCGTGATTCCCGACCCGGCCAAGGACATCGGTATGAACATCCTGACCGCGTTTCATTACCCGCATCATCCGCGCATTATCACATGCGAGACTTTGGCGGAAGCGCTGCGGAAACTTACCCTTTGAGCCGGAAAAATCCTTTGCGTCTTTGCGTCTTTGCGTGAAAATGAAACCATGAGCGCAGTTGCCAATTTGAATTTACCCGACGCCACCGGCCATTTCGGTCCGTTTGGCGGACGTTACGTGCCGGAAACCTTGATGCACCCGCTTCAGGAGCTGGAGGAAGAATATTTCCGCGCGCAGCATGATCCGGAATTTCAGAAGGAGCTGAGTTATTATCTCACCGAATTTGTCGGCCGTCCGTCGCCGCTTTATTTTGCCGAACGCCTCACCAAGGAACTCGGCGGCGCGAAAGTTTATCTCAAGCGCGAAGACCTCAACCATACCGGCGCGCACAAGATCAACAACGCCATCGGCCAGATCCTGCTCGCCAAACGCATGGGCAAGACGCGCATCATCGCCGAGACCGGCGCGGGCCAGCACGGCGTCGCCTCCGCTACTGTCGCCGCGATGTTCGGGATGAAGTGTGTCATTTACATGGGCGCGGTGGATTGCCAGCGGCAGGAACTCAACGTGTATCGCATGAAGATGCTCGGCGCGGAAGTCGTGCCGGTTCACGCGGGACAAAAGACCTTGAAGGAAGCCGTCAACGAAGCCATGCGCGACTGGGTGACGAACCTTCGCAATACGCATTACATTCTAGGCACGGCCTACGGCGCGCATCCGTATCCGGTAATGGTGCGGAATTTTCAGCGCATCATCGGCGACGAAGCGCGCGCGCAGATTTTGGAAAAGGAAAAGCGCCTGCCGGACCTGCTCATCGCCTGCGTCGGCGGCGGCTCGAACGCCATCGGACTGTTTTATCCGTTCCTCGACGACAAATCTGTGAAGCTCGTCGGCGTGGAAGCCGGCGGACTCGGCATCAAGCCGGAGCAGCACGCGGCGCGGTTTCAGGGCGGGTCGCTCGGCGTGTTGCAGGGCACGCGCAGCTACATTTTGCAGGACGAATTCGGCCAGATCCAATCCACGCACAGCGTCAGCGCCGGACTGGATTACGCCGCCGTCGGGCCGGAACACGCGTGGCTGCGCGACGCCAGCCGCGCCGAATACACCTACGCCACCGACGATCAGGCGCTCGAAGCGTTCATGAAACTCGCGCGGCTCGAAGGCATCATCCCCGCGCTGGAAAGCGCCCACGCCGTGGCCGAGTGCATGGTGCGCGCGCCGAAGATGAGCAAAGACGCGCTCATCATCGTGAACCTCTCCGGCCGCGGCGACAAAGACGTGGCGCAGGTGGCGGCGAAGGTGAAGTTGCAAATGCCGAAGTAAATTGAACGGCGAATGAACTACGTTGAAAGAATCAATTCGGTGCTCCGGCCAAACCCAGAAGGAAAAACCCGCGTGCTGGATTTATTTGCAGGCTGCGGCGGGTTGGCGCTGGGCTTCGAGGCACAGGGATTTGAAACACTTGGCTTCGAGCAAGACGCTGACGCTTGTGAAACTTACCGGCGAAATCTCAAAGGAGAATGCAAACAAGTCATGCTAACGACTGAAACCCAATTTCCAAAGGCGGACGTAATCATCGGTGGCCCGCCATGCCAACCGTTCAGCGTTGGCGGTCATCAAATGGGATTGAAAGATTCGCGAGATGGTTTTCCAATTTTCATTTCCGCCGTGAAGCAAGTTCAGCCGGAGATTTGGGTTTTTGAAAATGTCCGGGGCGTCCTTTATAGCAACCGCTGGTATTTTGAGCAGATACTCGAAGCGTTGAAGGCGCTGAATTACGTCATCGAAGTGCGTCTGGTCAATGCCGTGAATTATGGCGTGCCGCAAAATCGCGAGCGTGTGATTGTCGTCGGGCATCGCGGCGAGTTTCAGTTTTTTGCTGAAGAACCTAATCGGCTTACCGCAGGCGAAGCGCTTGGTGAATTGATGTTTCAAGCACCGCCAGAATCCAGATTTCTAACGCCGAGCATGGATGAATACGTTGCAAAATATGAGCGCGCTTCCTTTTGCACGCGGCCACGCGATCTTCATCCTGAACTTCCTGCCCGCACGCTGACTTGCCGAAACCTTGCAGGTGCGACTGGCGATATGCACCGCATCCGCCTTCCGGATGGTCGCCGCAGACGTTTGCTGATTCACGAAGCTGCCAGGTTGCAATCGTTTCCCGACTGGTTTCAATTTTGTGGCGGAGAGACCAGCCAGTTCAATCAAGTTGGCAATGCCGTTGCGCCATTGCTGGCGTGGCATCTAGCTGGCTCAATAAAAAAGTATCTTGCCACAACCAAACGGCTCTCTTCTGGAGAGATCCTTTATCGGAATTTGCCCGACCAGTTTGCCCTGCCGCTCGAATTTAAGGAATCAACCGAAATGAAAATACCAACCTTTGTCATCAATCCTGACAAGCCGGCCAAGCTCGTGAAGCTTTTCAATGAGTCATTGCTGATTTTGTCCAAGCTGGGAATTCCGTTGGAGAGCTTGAGACCACGCGAACTGGAAAAGATGGCCATGTCATTTCTCGCGGTAGCCGATGTGAAGCGCAGTTCTGAATGGTCTAAAGCGCGAATTCGCGAAGGCAAAAATACACTCAAGTCACGCGACATCATATCCTACATCAATGAACATTTTCAGGAAAACATTTCAAAAGGTTCTTACGATGACATCCGGCGGAAAGATTTGAAGCTGCCGGTTGTGGCGGGAATCATCATTGCTAGTGCGAACAAACCCAATGCTGCCCGCAATGATCCTACGCGCGGTTATTCTTTGTCGCCCGAATATGTCGAACTCATCTGCCGGTTCGGACAAACAGATTGGCTGGAAACAATCGAGGAGTTCATGGCTGACAGACCGACACTCGCTGAACGTCTTGAGGCTGCGCGGCAACTCAACCATGTTCCAATCAAATTACCGGACGGCCAGACGCTTCAATTCAGCCCCGGCGAACATAATCTGCTGCAAAAAGCCATCATCGAACAGTTCCTGCCTCGCTACGGTTTTGGTGCGGAAGTTTTGTATGTCGGCGATACCGCTAAAAAATTCCTTGTCCGCGACGAACAAAAACTCAAATCGCTGAAATTCTTTGAACTGGAGCATGGCGAGTTGCCGGATGTCGTTGCCTATTCAGAAAAAAAGAACTGGCTGTTTTTAATTGAGGCGGTTCACAGTGCCAACCCCATTTCCCCCATGAGGCTTCTGGAGTTGAAGCGGCTGGCCAAGAATTGCACGGCGGACATCGTTTTCATCACTGCATTTCTAAATCGAAATGCTTTCCGTAAAAATGCCCCTGATATTGCTTGGGAAACCGAAGTTTGGATTGCTGATGCGCCTGACCACATGATTCATTTCGACGGCGATAAATTTCTTGGTCCTTACAAATCGTAAAAAGCGGCGCAAACTTTTTCCCATCCCGTTGACGGATAACGCGCCGTTGAAAAATGGGAGTGCCTGGCCTCGGCCACCGGCGCATCTTTGGCGGCAGCCGTCCGCAAACATCACCTCCCCGATTTTCAGTAGCGGCGCTGTGTCAGCGCCGGTTCTCCCCCTGAACCTTGTAGCAGCCGACGTAAGGAGGCTCCATCTGAAATTAGTCAAATCAAGTTAGAGCCTCCTTACGTCGGCGGCTACGGTTCAGGGGTTCAAGGCGCGAATCGTTTCGGGGAATTCTTGCGGACGGCCACCATTGGAAACCCCGGCTCGCGGGGACGCTCGCCCCTCCGTCGTCGGTCACAGACTGACGCTCCAGTCGCCTTTACCCGTGCCTTCGCCCGGCTGGAAAAGCATTTGCGTGCCAGTTTTGGCTGTGGAATCGGAGCGAGGTGTTCGTTTTGAAGGTTTTTTACTGATCATGGCAGGGTTCGGTCGTAAATCATTGTGGCGAAGTATTTTGCCCACACGGTAAAACGATTCGACCGAACGAAAAAATGATTTTTACACACCGAAAGATGATTTTTCGGCACCGTGAATCCGGTTGCAGGCATGGTGAAATGATTTCCTGGTGTGGTCAGACCATTTTTCCGCACCGTCCACGGTGGAGACGGTGCCGGGAAATGAAGTTTCGGCGTGGTGAATTCCTTCGACGGCGTGGTGACATCCTTTCGCGGGGTGGTGACCGGCCGGTCCGGTGCGGAAACTCGCTCGGACGATGCCGCGCCGGGAGTTTTCGGCATGGTGAAAGGCTTCCACGGTGTGGTGGGCGGAAATTGTGACGCCGCGAAAGAAACGAAACCGACGGTGTCTGCACCGCAACCTTAAAACCTTGCGTTTGCATACCAGTCGGCTTTCCTGATGCGAACGTGAATACTGTTGAAGATCAAACTGGCGTGAATCCGCGCCGGATCAATTACTGGCGGCTCTGGCTGTTCGATACCGTGCTGGTGAGCGCGGGCATCCTGTTTTTTCTGGCGCTGCAATACGGCACCTATGAATTCTTCGGCAAGGCGTGTGCCATGGCGTTGTTGCCGTTGATACCGGTTCTGGTGCTGGTCGGCGGCGGGGGCAGCACGGTCTTCGCCCTGACCAAGGTCTGGATTGAGAAACGCGCGGTGCCGCGGCCAGCGGCGCTGGCATTGCTGGTCGGCCCCGCGCTGGTGGTGACGCTGGCGCTCGGGCTGCTCGGGGCCGGCAAATCGCCCGGTCACCGGCTGGCTTTTATTTGTTTGGGGAATGCGCCCGCGTCGGCCAGCCATGTGCAGATCGCGGGTTACTCGACTTTTCTGAGCAGCGAATGGCTGGCGGTTTTCAACGTCGGGGAGAAGGATTTTCAAACGATGGTCGCCGGGGCAAAACTGGTGCCGGCGGACGCTTTTGAATTCAAGCAGCGGCTCGAACGTTCAGCGCACCAAGGCACCCGGTTGTTTCAAAGTCTGCCGGCGGGGAACAATCTGCTTTGCTTCCAGCGCATCTTCAAGGAATCGGAGGAGCACCAGCGCGGTGGAGTTTATGCGGTGTATGATCCCGCCACCTCGACGGCGGTGGTTTTTCGCGAATACCACGATTAACTATGTTTGGCCAAGCCCGGGGCCGTCAGGTGCGGGTGCCGCTGGTGAAAATGCGGGCCTGCACTTCGCGGTAGCTTTGGAGAAAAAGATTGTTGTCCGCCACGGCTTTTTCCACGAGCTGTTTCAGCAGGAACATTTCGGAGCTGTTGATGACGGCGTGGACGCTGTTCTTAAACGCCTCCATCGGCGTGAACGTCTGAAAGGAATTGCCGATGAGCAGCACGGTGGCGTGGCGGCGCTGGTTCATGGGCATGGTCTGTAGCGCTTTGAGCGTCACATTCTCGTCGGGCGTGTTGGCTCCGAAAAGTTCCTCCACCAGCACGACCTGATAATGCACCTGGCTGAAGCGCATCAGAAAATCACTGTGCGTGGCGGCGGTGTGGATTTTGTAGCCCAGTTCCTGCAACGCGGTTTTGGCCTCCTCCATCCATTCCGGCGTGGAAAAGGCGATCAAGGCCGGCTTGTCCTCGTTGCTGACGAAATCGAAAGACCCGTTCATTTGAATTTTAAAGTGGGCGGTTTTTCGCCGCTGCCGCCGCTCTGGCCGCCGGAGCGCATCCGCAGCGCGCTGAGGTCGGTGGTGACTTCGCCGCGCGCTTTTTTCTGGTTGTCAATCCCGCGCGACACCACGCTGCGCTTGGTGCAGTAGAGCAGGGCGTTATCCTCGGTGATCAGCCCGTGCTCGTAGGATTCCAAGCAGGCATGGTCAAAATGCCGCCAGCCGAAAGTGTAGCTCGCCTCGATGATTTCGTAAAACGTCTTGCCCTCGCTTTCGCCCAGCCGGATGGCTTCCTGCGTGCGTAAATTGGAACCCATGATTTCGATCAGCGCGTGCCGGCCGCCGCTGATGCGCGGGCACAGCCGCTGGCTGACCACCCACCGCAGCGAATCCGAGAGCCGGATGCGAATCTGCTCCTGCTCCTCCGGTTCAAACATGCCGAGGATGCGGTTGACGGTTTCGCCGGCATTGATCGTGTGCAGCGTGCTCAACACGAGATGGCCGGTCTCTGCCGCGCTCAAGGCGATTTTCACGGTTTCCTGGTCGCGCATTTCGCCGACGAGAATTACCTTCGGTGCCTGGCGCAGCGCGGCGCGCAAGCCGTTGGCATACGAATCAAAATCAATTCCCATCTCGCGCTGGTTGAACGTGGCCCGGTCATGCACGTGCAGATATTCCACCGGGTCTTCGAGCGTGACGATGTGAACGGCCTTGTCCCGGTTGATCTCGCTCAAAATCGCCGCGAGCGTGGTGGACTTGCCGGAGCCGGTCGCGCCCGTGACGAGCACCAAGCCGGTTTTTTCCCGCGGAATCAGCTTCAGTGTTTCCGGCAACTTTAACTGGTCCAGCGTCGGGATCTTGGTGTTGAGCTGGCGGCAGACGATGGAATAATTGCCGCGCTGCGAAAACACATTCACGCGAAAACGCGCCTGGTCGCTCAACGCATACGAGGCATCGCACGAGCCGTGCCGCAGCAAATCCTCGATCTGCCAGAGATTATCGCCGATGATGTTCATCGCGATGGCTTCGATTTGAAAGGGCGTAAGTTTTTCAATCGGCGGATCGAGCGCCACCGGCTTGAGTTCGCCGTAAGCCTCGACCTGCGGCGGCCGGTCGCTGGTGAACAGCAGGTCCGAAACTTCCGGCTGCGAAGCCAGCATCGTCGTCAAAATTTGGTCCAGTTCAGGCCGGCGCATGGTTAAAAGGATGAAGTATGAATGATGAATGATGAAGTGAAGGAACTTCGGCGCACGCGAGCCCAAATGTTCAATTCATCATTCATAATTCAAACTTCATAATTACAGTTACATCGCCTCGTCGTCATCCGGCGGATGCGCCAGCAGCGGGCGGAATTTTTTCTTGTCGAGCGCCTTGTCATAGGCGTCCTCCGGCGTGATGCGCTTCATGCGGACATGCTCCATGATGTGATCGTCCAACTGCTGGTTGCCGAATTTTTTGCCGACCTGGATCATGCCTTGAATTTGGTGCGTCTTGCCCTCGCGCACCAGGTTGGCGACGGCGGTGTTGAACACCAAAACTTCAAACGCGGCGACGCGGCCTTTTTTGTCCGACCGCTTGAACAGTGTCTGCGCCACAATTCCTTTCAACGCTTCGGACAGCGTCTGGCGGATTTTGTTCTGCTGATCCGCCGGAAAAACGTCAATGATGCGGTCCACCGTCTTGGCCGCGCTCTGCGTGTGCAGCGTGCCGAAAACCAAGTGGCCCGTGGCCGCCGCCGTGATCGCCAGCTCGATGGTTTCCAAATCGCGCATTTCACCGACGAGAATGATGTCCGGATCTTCGCGCAACGCGCCGCGCAGCGCCGACGCAAATGATTTGGTATGCACGCCGACCTCGCGATGGTTCACGAGGCAGTTTTTGCTTTCGTGGACAAATTCAATCGGGTCTTCAATCGTGATGATGTGGTCTTTGCGGTTGCGGTTGCAATAATCCACGATGGCCGCGAGCGTGGTGGATTTGCCGGAGCCGGTCGGCCCGGTCACGACGACGAGGCCGCGATGCAGCATCGCAAATTTTTTGAAAACCACCGGCAGCGGCGCTTCCAGTTTGTCAAAATCCTCGAACGACAGCACGCGGCTGGGAATCTGCCGGAACACCGCGCTGACGCCGTTTTTCTGGTTGAAAAAATTCACGCGGAAGCGCGAGATGTTCGGAATTTCGTAGCCGAAGTCCACGTCGCCGGTTTCTTCAAACTGTTTGATTTTGTAATCCGGCGCGATTTCGTAGAGCATGGCCTTGAGCGAATCGCTTTCCAGCGGCGGATAATCCACGCGCTGCAGCTCGCCGTTGATGCGCATCATCGGCGGATTGCCCGACGCCATGTGCAGGTCGGAAGCCCGCTGCTCAAACATCAGATTGAAAAACGCGTCAATTTTAGCCATAAATTCTCATGCTCGTCGCGACACTAATCAAAGCCATGCCGCTCTGCAAGCAATGAAAATGCCCGCCGCTGTCATCCGCGAAGAAATTCTCAAAAGCGGCGTGATTTCTTTCGCGCGCTTCATGGAACTGGCGCTGTATTGTCCCGAAACGGGCTATTACGAATCAAAAAAAGACACGGTGGGACAGCGCGGCGACTTCATCACCAGCGTCAGCGTGGGCAGTTTGTTCGGCGAACTGCTCGCATTTCAATTCGCCGAATGGCTGGAGGCATTGCGAATTGCGGATTGCGGATTGCGGATTGTCGAGGCCGGCGCGCATGATGGCAAACTCGCCGCTGACATACTAAGCTGGCTGCAAACGCACCGGCCCAAACTGTTTTCGGAAATCGAATACGTCATTCTCGAACCCTCCGTGCGCCGTGAAACCTGGCAAAAAGAATTGCTGGAAAAGTTTGCACCGCGCGTCCGCTGGTTTTCCGATTTCGCCAATTTAAAACTCAAAACTCAAAACGCAAAACTCGCCGGCATCATTTTCAGCAACGAGCTGCTCGACGCCTTTCCCGTCCACCGCCACGGCTGGGATGCAAACGAAAAAAAATGGTTCGAGTGGGGCGTCGGGTTCGCCGACGGACAATTCGTCTGGCACAAAATTCCCAATCCGCAATCCGCAATCCGCAATCCGCAATTGGAATCTTTTTTGCCCGACAATTACACCATCGAAACTTCGCCCGCCGCCGAAACCTGGTGGCGCGCCGCCGCCGGCAATTTGGCGCACGGCAAACTGCTGGCGATTGACTACGGCTTCACGACCGACGAAATATTTTCCCCCGGCCGCACGCGCGGCACGCTTCGCGCGTATCACCGCCATCACGTCACCGATGACATTCTGGCGAATCCCGGCGAACAGGATTTGACGGCGCATGTCAATTTCTCCGCGCTCGAAAAAACGGGCGAGGCCACCGGGTTGCGGACCGAAGCTTTTTCCACCCAGCCGCAATTTCTCACGCGCATTCTGCAAAAGGCTGTGGCGGAAAAATATTTTACCGAATGGGACGCCCGCCGCACGCGCCAATGGCAAACGCTCACGCATCCGGAACATCTGGGCCGCGCCTTCCGCGTGCTGGTCCAATCAAAGTAGCTGCTCCCTCGGTGCGGTGTCCTCCTTGCGGTCGCGCCGGCTGGCCGACCAGCCGATGGCGGGAAAATACAGGTAGCAGCCGACGTGAGGCGGCTCCAGCTAAAATTCCGAAACCCAAAATCCAAATTAATTTGAGCCTCGTCACCTCGGCTCCTACCACGGCAGGTTGGCCGTCTGGTTTTGAAACGTCTTCAAATCCATCGTCCGCGCCAGCGGTGCCGTCCAGCCTAGACGATTTTGCAGGGAATCACCGCGTCCTCATCGAAGGAATAAACCGCGCACAGACGATGGTAGCCGTCCGCGATCAGGACTTTTCGCTGCGCCTCATCCCGGACGAGCAGGAGCGGGGACAATTTCTGGGCCGCCTCAATTCTTTTCCGATCCTTGCGCACATGGGAATTGTCGCTGCCGAGCAGGGCCAAGGCCGAGGCCCGGAAAATATCCTTGGATTTGAAATCCGTCATCGCCGCCCGCTTCAGTTTTTTGACGAACGCCCGGGCCGTTTTTTTTAGGATAGAGCAGGTTTAAGTAGGAGTAGGCGGCCGGATAATCGTGTTCATCCGGCTCGACCAGCCATTGCCGGTTCCCGTTGCCCGCGGGAGTCCAGCGCTGGCGGCGGAGTTGATGTGAATGGAACCGGGCGATGGAAACCAAGATCACAAGCCAAATGAACCCTACACGTAGTGATCAACTATCGCCCGGCAACTGTTTTCACCAGCAGGAGCAGGGCCACCTTCGCCGGCGGATAATCGTTTCCGTCAATGTTGCCCCCAAGTTTTTCAATTCACACCGCACACTGCGATCGGTTAGTTTCATCGCATGACCGGCGATAATCCCCAATCCGCAATCCGTCTTCCGCAATCACCCGCCCAAGTGGCTTGTCATCGCGATCATCGCCGGGATGGGTTTCACTTGTGGTCGCTGGCCATGAGCCGGAACAATGCGCCATTTCAGACCTGGTCAAAATAAACCCGACCCAACGAAAAAATGAAGATCTCCGACATCGAAAAAATTCACGCGGCCGGGATCATCACCGCCGAGCAGCGCGACCAGATCATCGCGCGTTTCGGTTTGAAGGATGACACCGGCAAATTTCTCGTCATCGTTTCGTTCATCGGCGCGGTGCTGGTGGCGGCGGGCATCGCGCTGCTCATCGGCGCGCACTGGGATGAAATCCCGCGCGGCGTGAAGTTATTTGCCGGTCTTGCGCTCGTGCTCGGTGCGCACGGCATGGGCTGGTGGTTGCGCGGTGGCGGCGACGCCCCGTCGCCAGCCCGTCCGGCGACGGGGGCGCCGCAGCCAGGCGGAAATTATCCCAGAATCGGCGAGGCGCTGCACTTTGCCGGCTCGCTGCTGTTCCTCGCCAACATCGCGCTCGTCGGCCAGATTTATCATCTCTCATCGCGCCCGGCCAACGCCTTTTTGCTCTGGTGGCTCGGCATCGCCGCGCTGCCGTGGTTGCTGCGTTCCGCCGCGCAATTCGCCTTGCTGCTCCTCGGCATCGGCATCTGGCTGGGCGTTGAAATCAACGATGCCACCAGCCTCATCCGTTTTGACGACGAGCATCAGGTGCTGGTTTACGCGCTGCTGGGCTTGGTTTTCGCCGGCTTCGGATTTTTACTGCGGCGCAGTGCCAACAAAGATTTCTCCACCGTGGCGGAAACTTTTGGCCTGCTGGCATTCTCCATTTTTTCCTATCCGCTGACGTGGTCGGGCTTTTTGAGCTGGGGCTACCGGCACGCTGAATTAAATCCTTGGCTGCTGCCCGGGCTCGGCACGCTGGCTGCGCTGCTCGTCGCGCTGGGCTGCCGCCAGCTCACCGCGCTTACGACGCAATGGCGCGTGACTTGGGGCGCGACGCTCGCCGGCGCGGCGGCGCTGGTCGTCGTGGCCAATTTTGTTCCGCAGCAAAGCGGCTGGTATTGGTTCGGCCACCTGACGCCGCTGAACATCGTCGCGGCCATCACCTTTTTTGTTTACGGCCTGTTGCAAGTCCAGGTCGGCGTGCAGGAACGTTCGCGTTTTCTCGTCAATCTCGGCGTCGTCTTCATCGCGCTGGACATCATTGCCACTTACATCGGCCTGTTCAGCACGATGGCGTTCACGGGTTTGATGTTTGTCGTCTCCGGCGTGTTCCTGATTTTGTTCGCCGTGTTTCTGGAGAAAAAACGGCGCGCATTGATGAAACAAATCAGCGCCCAAACCACCGGAGCAAAATTATGAAAAAACAAATCGCCGCCATCAGTTCGATCCGCATCGTAAACCGATCGCTGTCACTCGCGCTGATCGCCATGAGTCTTTTTGCGGGCGTCGCCGAAACCCGTGCCGGCATTGCGCCCGAGCAACAGCAAAGGCTGGACTTAATGAAGTCCAAGGGGTCGGACAATTCGCTCACCATCCTGCCCGTGCGGCTGGCCGGCAAACCGTGGGATCGCGTCACGGAAGTCGTCGGCGTTTTGCTCGAAAAGCAGGGATTGAAAAATATCGAGCTTGGCAAAATTCCCGCCACGCCGGTGGAAACGAATCTGGAACAGTTGGCCGCGGCCATCGGTGGTTTTGTAAAAACCAATCTGATTTCCACCAGTTACGCGCTTTACGCCGAATATAACGGCAGCCGTCAAACCGGATTGACAGATCTGCGCGCGGTCGTCGTGGATCAGGCCGGCGCGGTGGTCTGGACTGAGCGGCTGACGCCGCAGGACGAAGCGATGAAAAAGATTGGCGAGCGCGATCCAATGACTTTATCCGTTCTGCTTGTCGAGAGACTAGGACCGCAACTCGGCCTCAACGAGGAAACGGCCAAGGCGGCCAAGCCAGGCAAACTCGCGGCGCTATTGAATCAGCGGAGCGGCCTGCCGCCCGAAAATGAACGAGCCGCGCTGCCCGAACGTCAGCAGGCGATGAAACAGGCGCTGCCCGGCGCGACGCTGCTGGTTTATCCGGCGCGCGTCGGTGGGAACCAGGCCAACGTGTCGAGCGCAACCAACGTCATGCGGCTGCTCAACGAAGCGGGCTTGTGCAAAACCGTTGCGGCTGACGCGACCGTCGTCCTCAAAGCATCGCAGGCCGACCCGAACGAGTTAAAAGCGCTTTGGGGACTGGCGAGCGAGTTCCGGGAATATATTCGCGCCCATCCGCCGGCGGCCGACTACGCGCTTTACGCGGACTACGCTTTCAATCCGCAAAACACCGAGCAGGGCTTCGTGCATTTTGTCGTGTGCGACCGCAAGGGCGAATGGGTCATCGTGGATATGCAAAATTCGCATCAGCCCGATTACCAGAGCATCGGCATCACTTCGCGCGACCGCTGCGATCAACTGCTCGTCAAACGACTGGAAGGATACTTGAAATAAAATGCTCGATTGGATGACGCCATGAAAACCAAACTCTTCATCCTCGTGCTCGCGCTGCAAAGCGTGTGGCTGCTCGGCACCGTTTTCACGCAGGAACGCGCCCTCCGCGTGGGGCAAATCATCCTGCTCGAAACGCAGCCGGTGGACCCGCGCGATTTGCTGCGCGGCGATTATGTGCGGCTGAACTACAAAATCAGCGACGTGCCGCGTGAAAAGTTTTTCGCGCCGCCATTGACCTTTGACGTGTCACCCGGCACGAAAGTTTTCGTCGCCGTCGCGCCGGCGGGGACGAACCAGTTTTACGAAGTGGCCCGCGCCAGCACGGAACGGTTTGCCCCGGCAGCGAACGAAGTGGTGCTGCGCGGCACCGCGTCGCAAAGCTGGCGGAACCGCGCCGGTTCCGTGCATGTGGAATACGGACTCGAACAATATTTTGTCGCCGAAGGCACCGGCAATCCGCGCGGCAAACTGACCGTGCTGGCCGCCGTGACCCAATCCGGCCGCGCGAACATCAAGGAAGTTTTCGTGGACGGCAAACCCTACGCCGAAGCGATGAAGGCAGAGGCGCGATGATTGTGGCGCGTGCCGCCAGAATTGCTTTCGTCAATGTCACCCCCAAGTTTTTCAATTCACACTTCGCGCCGCGATGGGTTAATTTCACGGCGTGACCGACAATAATCCGCAATCCACCATCCGCCATCCGCAATCCCAGCGCGGTTTTTGGGCGCTCATCGTCACGCAGTTTCAAGGCGCGTTCAGCGACAACGTGCTGAAAAACCTCGTCGTCTTTGTGGCGCTGTTCGGCACGGGCATGACGCTCGGGGAAAAAAACAGCTACGGCGAATCCATCGCCGCGCTGTTCGCGCTGCCGTTTATTTTGTTTTCCATGGCCGGCGGCTTTCTGGCCGACCGCTGCAGCAAACGCTCGGTCATGCTGGGCGTGAAAATTTTTGAGTTGCTCATCATGTCGCTCGTCTTCGCCGGACTTTGGGCGTGGAACAAAAACCTGCTGCTAGCCAGCGTTTTTCTCATGGGCACGCATAGCGCGGTGTTCGGCCCATCCAAATACGGCTCGCTGCCGGAACTGTTGCCGGAGAAAAAATTATCATGGGGCAACGGCATCCTCGAACTCGGCACATTCATGGCCATCATCCTCGGCACCGTCGCCGCCGCGCTGATGTCCGAGCATTTTCGCGGACGCCAATGGCTTTCCGGCGTCGTGCTGGTCGCGCTGGCGGTGGCGGGATTTTTCGCGTGCCTGGGCATCACGAAAATTCCGGCGGCAAATCCGCAAAAAAAGTTCAACCCCAATTTCCCCGGCGAAATCTGGCGGCAGATCCGGGCCATGCGCGGCGACCGTCCGCTCTGGCTGGCGCTGTGTGGCAACGCCTATTTCAACTTCCTCGGCATGTTGCTGCTGCTGAATTTATTTTTCTACGGCTCGGAAACCTTGCACGTCAGCGAAACGCACATCGGCCTGCTGAACGTTGCGCTCGCGCTGGGCATCGGCTTGGGCAGCGTGGCGGCGGGCTATTTGTCCGGCGGCAAAATCGAATATGGTCTGGTGCCGCTCGGTGCGTTCGGGCTTTCGCTCTTCTCCGCGTTGCTGGCGCGAAACTCGGTTTCCGTCGAACAATCTTATTTCCTGCTGGCGTTGCTCGGTTTTGCCGGCGGTTTTTTTATCGTGCCCATTTCCGCCTTGTTGCAGCACCGTCCGGCGCGCGACAACAAAGGGCAGGTGCAGGCCACGGCGAATTGGACCGGATTTGTCGGCGTGTTTCTGGCCTCCGGCGCGCATTGGCTGCTCGCGCAGAAATTTCATTTTTCGCCGCGCGGCATTTTTCTCGTCGGCGGAGCGCTGACGTTTCTCGGCGCGGTTTATGTTTTGTTTTTGCTGCCCGACGCACTGCTACGTTTTGTTTTGTGGTGCGTGACGAACACGATCTACAAAATCCGCATCGTCGGGCGCGACAATATTCCCGCCAAAGGCGGCGCGCTGTTCGTGTGCAACCATCTTTCGTTTGCCGACGCGCTGCTGCTCATCGCCTCGACCGACCGGCCGATCCGTTTTTTGATATTCAAGGACATTTACGAAAGCCGCTGGATCAAGCCGTTTGCCAAAATTCTCGGCGCGATTCCCGTTTCTTCCGAACAGCGCCCGCGCGAACTGCTACACGCTTTGCAGGCCGCGAGCGACGCCATTCGCGCGGGCGAAGTCGTCTGCATTTTTGCCGAAGGCCAGATCACGCGCATCGGGCAACTGCTGCCGTTCCAGCGCGGCTTTGAGCGCATCATGAAAAACGTGGACGCGCCGATCATTCCCGTCGCGCTCGACGGCTTGCTCGGCAGCCCGACGAGTTTTGAGCACGGCCGAATGGTGCGCCGCTTGCCGCAACGTGTGCCGCATCCGGTCACGGTGAGTTTTGGCACGGTGATGCCGTCAGGTGCTTCGCACATCGAGGTCCGCGAAGCCGTGCAGGCGCTGATCGCCGACGCGTGGCAATTCCGCCGTGCCCGCATGGAGCCGCTGCCGCGCAATTTCGTCCGCAGCGCCCGCCGGCATCCGCGCCGTTTTTTCATGACCGATGCGACGAGCGGCAAGGTCAACTTCGGCACCGCGCTGGTGAAAACCATTTTCCTCGCGCGACGGTTGAAAAAAGTCTGGCGCGGACAGGAAATGGTCGGCCTGTTTCTGCCGCCGAGCGTGCCCGGCGCGCTGGTGAACTATGCCGCGTTCCTCTGCGGCAAGGTGCCGGTGAATCTGAATTACACTTTGTCCGAAGCGACCATCACGCACTGCGCGCAGCAGTGCGACCTGAAGACCGTCATCACCTCGCGGAAATTTCTGGAGAAGGTCAAGCTCACGCCGCCAGGCGAATTGATTTATCTCGAAGACCTCGCGGCAAAGCCGACGACTGCCGAAAAACTCACCGCCTGGCTCTTCGCGAAGTTCGCGCCGTTCCGCCTGCTGAAAAAAATCGCCGGCCAGGAAAAGGACGTGGCGCTAGACGATCTCGCCACCGTGATTTTTTCCAGCGGCAGCACCGGCGAGCCGAAAGGCGTGATGCTCACGCATTACAACATTCTTTCCAATCTCGAACAGTTCGGCCACATCCTGAACTTCACCCACCGCGACCGGTTGCTCGGCATTCTGCCGTTTTTCCATTCGTTCGGTTTCACGGTCACGCTGTGTCTGCCGGCGGAAATCGGCGCCGGCGTGGTGTTTCACCCGAACCCGCTCGACGCCCGCGCCATCGGCACGCTCGTGCGCGAAAACGCCGTCACGATTTTGCTGTCCACGCCGACGTTCCTGCAAATATATATGCGCGGCGTGCCGTCCGGCGATTTCGGCAGCCTGCAACTCGTCGTGGTCGGCGCGGAAAAATTGTCCGAGCGCCTGGCCGACGCGTTCGAGCAATACTTCGGCATCCGCCCGCTCGAAGGTTATGGCACGACCGAATGCGCGCCGGCGGTGGCGGTCAACATCATGGATTTTCGCGCCGCCGGCTTTCATCAAATCGGCGGCAAGCGCGGGAAAATTGGTCGCGTTCTGCCCGGCATGATGGCGCGGCTCACCGATCCGGAACATCCGTGGAGCGATAAAACCGTGCTCGCCGGCGAACCGGGCATGCTGCTCGTGCGCGGCCCCAATGTCATGCGCGGCTATCTCGGCCTGCCGGAGAAAACGGCGGATGTTTTGCGGCACGGCTGGTATTGCACCGGCGATGTGGCCACGCTCGATGAGGATGGTTTTCTGCAAATCACCGGCCGCTTGAGCCGCTTCAGCAAAATCGGCGGCGAGATGGTGCCGCATTTGAAGATCGAGGAGAAGTTGCAGGAACTCGCGGGCGCGGCCGAAACGGTCTTTGTCATCAGCAGCGTGCCCGATGAGAAAAAAGGCGAGCGCTTGGTGGTGTTGCACAAGCTCGCGGAGAATGATTTGCAAGCGTGCCTCGAAAAATTCGCCGCGTGCGACCTGCCGAATTTGTGGAAGCCGAAAGCCGACGCCTTTTTTCGCGTGGAAAACTTCCCGCTGCTGGGCACCGGCAAGCTCGACCTGCGCGCCGTCAAGGAGTTGGCGGGCAAATTGGGAAAGTAAAGGTTGCCGAACGAGGTCGGGCAGGGGATGAGCTTGGCATGGCGTTGGAGCAAGTGAATTGCTCAAGAAACTGAAAGAAGCATTCCTGCTTGACCGCAAAACAAATATTCTCGACAGCACGTGGGAGAAGAACCACCTTGCGCCCCGCCGAGAGGATATTTTATCCCGTATGTTGTCGAATTTTGGTTTTTTCAAAACAAGCCTCCAGCCGGTGAGCGCCAACCGTCTGGCGGCAGCCGGTGCGATAATTCTTATTGCCTTCGGATTGCTCGCCCTGGCCGCGCCGATGCTGACGCGGATGCATCTCTTGCACGCACCGGATCAGCAGGATGAGCAGGGACTCGATACGGATGGACTGCCCCATCCGGCGGGTGGCGCTTACCTGTTCGGAACCGATCATCTCGGTCGGGATGTGTTGTCACGCGTCATTTATGGCGCACGAGTTTCCCTGTCGGTTGGCATTGCCGCGATGCTCACGGCCACGGTCATTGGTGTCGCGGTGGGTCTGCTCGCGGGTTTCTACGGAGGAAAACTTGATCTGGTTTTGATGCGGTTCACGGAGATGAACATGACCGTGCCGGCGATTCTGCTGGCCATCGCGTTTGCCGGCCTGCTGGACATCAGCGGACGGACGATTCATCTTCACCCGGCTTGGCTGCCGTGGCACTTTCTGGAATTCACGCTCAAACGCGGCGCGGTGAGCGTCTTTTTGATTGTCGGGTTTGTTTGCTGGCCGGGGATGGTGCGCGTAATCCGCGCGCAGGTCTTGGCGCTGAAGGAAAGAGAGTTTGTGCTGGCCGCCCGTTCGCTGGGAGCGTCTGATTCCCGAATAATCTTGCGATCCATTCTTCCCAACTTGTTGCCCACCGTCATCGTGCTGGCGGTGATGAGCACGGCGAATACGATTCTGCTGGAAGCGGGTCTGGGTTATCTCGGCATCGGCGTGCCGCCGCCGGCGCCCACTTGGGGTTCCATGATTTCCGAGGGGCAACCCTATTTTATTACTTACCCGCATTTGGTCATCGTGCCCGGTCTGGCCATCGTGCTGACGGTGCTTGCCTTCAACCTGCTGGGCCAGGGCTTGCAGGAAATCGTGGATCCAAAACAACGGCGATGAACGAATTCATGAGATTGACCATTCGCATCCTTTTAGTAATCGCTGTTCTTTTAAGCTGCGTTCCGCTTGGCACGAGTGGCGAGGCGGCGGCGGATTTGTCGAACTCGTCGGGCACCAACGCGTCCATTCCAAAACGCGGTGGGACGTTGCGGCTGGCGTTGCCTTCCGATGTCAGTTCGCTCGATCCCGATTTTGCTTTTGACACGATTTCCGCACCGTTTCTCATGCTGTTGTATCAAGGATTGGTCGAATACGACGATGGCTTGAAGCTGCTGCCCGGCCTGGCCAAAGATTGGTCTGTCTCGGCGGACCAACTGACTTATACGTTTCATTTGCGGCCAGGCATCCGATTTTCCAACGGGCGCGAAATGGTGGCCGCTGATTTTGTCTTCACGCTGGAACGCAATTTGGACCCGAAATTAGCCGCGTTGACCGAGAGTTTTTTCGAAGGGATTGCCGGCGCGAAAGATTTTCGGGCCGGCAAAACTCCGCATGTCCGCGGCATTCGGGCGCCGCACGGCGACACGTTGGAGATTGAACTGGCCGCGCCCGATCCGACGTTCCTTTACATTCTCACTTTGCCCGGCGCGTTCGTGGTGCCGCACGAAGCGGTTGAAAAGTCCGGCGTATCTTTCGCGACGCACCCGGTTGGCACCGGGCCTTATGTCCTCAAGCAATGGCGGCGCGGTGGCGAAATGCGATTCGAGCGCAACCCGTTTTTTCCGGAGGCGGACCGCCAGTATCTGGATGCCATCGAAGTGCAGGAGGGCGGCGACACCACGCTGCACCTGATGATGTTTGAGCGCGGGGAATTGGATATTGCCGACATCACCCAGGAGCCCGGCATTCCGGTGCCTGACTTCCTGCGGATTCAGCACAACCCGCGCTGGCGGGGCTTGATTGAAGACATATCCGCCGCGTCCAATTGGTATTTGCTCTTGAACACCGAGCTGACGCCATTTGACCAGCTCACGGTGCGGCAGGCGATGAACTATGCGATTGATAAAGACAAAATTGTCCGGCTGCTCCACGGCACGGTCATCCCCGCGAAGGGCATCCTGCCGCCGCCGATTCCGGGATTCAATCCGGAGCTGACCGGCTATTCCTACGATCCGGCGAAAGCCCGTCAGTTGCTGGCCGCCGCCGGTTACCCCAACGGTTTTGCTTGCAAGCTCTGGCTGGAGGCTGGCAATCCGCTGATGGAACCCGCCGCCGCCGCGATTCAATACGATCTCGCGCAAGTCGGCATCAAAGCGCAAATCAATCCGGTGACTCTGCCCGCCTTCATTGACAGCAGCGAACGCCGGAAAACAGTGCAATGCGGCTTAACCGGTTGGTCGCAGGACTATCCCGATCCAAGCGATTTTCTGGATACGCAGTTCAATGGCAGCCGGATCACGGAAGAAGGTTGTCAAAACGTGACTTTTTACAACAACCCCAAGGTCAACGCATTGTTTGCGGAAGCCGCGACTTGCCCGGACGTGAATCGGCGGCTGCGCATTTACCAGGCAGCGGAACAAACCATCGTCAGCGATGCGCCGGTGGTGCCGCTCTTTTATCAGCGGGTCTTCGCGCTGCGACAACCATGGCTGCACGGGGTTCGCCTGCACCCGGTTTTATACTTTCGCTTTGAACGGATGTGGAAAGATCAATGAGCTATGATCACTCGTTTATTCCGACGCCTTATTTGGTCCGTGGTCACGCTGCTGGGCACGGTGTTGCTCACCTTCTTCCTGCTCAATGCCGTGCCCGGCGACGTCGCGCGGGTCATCGCCGGCTCCAAAGCCTCGCCGGACGTGATCAAAGAAATCCATGCCAAGTATCATCTCGACGATCCGGTTTGGCAGCGGTTCGCGCTCTACTTGAACCAGCTGGCGCACGGCGATCTGGGCCACTCTTATGTAACCGATCAGCCCGTGGCGGAAGCGCTGCTCACCCGTCTGCCCACCACCATCGCGCTGACGGCGTTGGCCGTGGTGATGTGGGTGGCGCTGGCCGTGCCGTTGGGCGCGCTCACGGCGCGTTTCCGAGACTCTTGGTTTGACCGCTCCACGTTGGTCGTGGCCACGGTCAGCTTGTCGCTGCCCGCGTTCTGGCTGGCGCGGATGATGCAATACTGGTTCGCCTACAAGCTAGGCTGGTTTCCGATTGGCTTCTTCCGAAGCTTTCGCGATCTGCTGCTGCCCGCCGCGTCGCTGGCGATTCTCTTTGTGGGCTACTATGCGCGCTTGATTCACACCAACATGGTGGAAGTGCTGGACAGTCCGTATATCCGGGCGGCCCGCGCCAAGGGCGCTTCGGAAACCCGCGTGCTCTTCAAGCACGCCCTGCGCAACGCGATGATCCCGGTGATCACCATTCTCGGCATGGATGTGGCCGGATTGCTCGGCGGCGTTTTGTTCGTGGAAAATGTGTTCGCGCTGCCGGGCATCGGCACGCTCGCGGTGCAAAGTGTTTTCAATCTGGATCCGCCGGTCATCATGGGCACGGTCTTGTTCAGCGCCATCCTGGTCGTGGGGGCGAATTGGGCGGTGGACCTGTTGTATGGCTGGATAGATCCACGCATTAAATCGGCAAGCTGAACGTGATTATGCCTCTGCTGGAAATTCGCAACCTGCAAATTGACTTTGGCCACGGCCTCAAAGCCCTGCGCGCCGTGGACGGCGTCGCGCTTTCGCTCGAGCCGGGGAAAACGCTGGGCCTCGTGGGCGAGAGCGGTTCCGGCAAAAGTGTTACCGCGCTCGCCATCGCGCGGCTGCTCGCCTGTCCGCCGGCAGTTTACGCGGGCGGTGAAATTCTTTTGGCCGGCCGCGACGTCTTGCGGTTGCGCGCGGCCGAGCTGCGGCAAATCCGCGGCGGCCTGGTCAGCTACGTGTTTCAGGAACCGGGTGCCTCGTTGAATCCGGTCTTCCGCATCGGCGGCCAGATCAAAGAGGCGTTGCAGTTGCATCGCCCCGAAGCCGCCACGGACGCAGAAGTGATTCGCCTGCTCAAACTCGTCGGCATTCCGGCGCCCGAGACGCGAATGAAAAGCTATCCGCACGAGCTTTCCGGCGGCATGCAACAGCGCGTGATGATCGCCATGGCGCTGGCACCCCAGCCCAAGCTGCTGGTGGCGGACGAACCGACCACCGCGCTCGACGTCACCATTCAGGCGCAGATCATCGAATTGCTCGCGCAGCTCCGGCAGCAACTCGGCATGGCCATCCTGCTCATCACCCACAACCTCGGCATTGTCGGCGACATCGCGGATGACGTGGCCGTGATGTATGCCGGACAAATCGTGGAACAAGGGCCGGCGCACGACCTCTTGCAGCGGCCGTTGCATCCCTACACGCAGGCACTGATGAAATCGGTTCCGACGCTGGCGGCGGACGCCGAACGGCTCACCACCATCTCCGGCCAAGTCCCGCGCTTGGGAGCCTTCCCCACCGGCTGCCGGTTTCACCCGCGCTGCCCGGTGGCCCGGCCGGAATGTTCCCAAGCGCCTCCGCCGCTCGCCGAAGTCGAACCGCGCCGCTGGGTGCGCTGCCCGTATTGGAATTCACCGAGCTTGAAAGCCTGAACACGAAGCAAATGACCATGAGCGAAAGTCTCCTCGAAGTTAAGGCCCTCAAAGTTCATTTTCCCGTGAATGTCGGTCTGTTCGCGCGCCCCACGGAGTTCGTGCGCGCGGTGGACGACGTCAGTTTCACCATCGCCCCCGGCGAGACGGTCGGTTTGGTTGGCGAAAGTGGTTGCGGCAAAACCACGCTGGGTCGCGCGGTGATTCGGCTGATTGAGCCCACCGGCGGCCAGATTCTGTTCGATGGCATGGATCTCGTGCCCTTGAAAGGCGCGGCGCTGCGCGCGCAACGGCGCAAGTTCCAAATGATTTTCCAAGATCCTTTCGCCTCGCTCAATCCCCGGGCAAAGGTTGAAAACATCATCGGCGAGGCGCTTGACATCCACCGCCTCGTGCTCAATGCCACGGCCCGCCGGCAACGGGTCGAAAGTCTGCTGCAAGACGTCGGGCTTGAGGCGGCTCACGCGCAACGCTACCCGCATGAATTCAGCGGCGGACAGCGCCAACGCATCGGCATCGCCCGCGCTTTGGCCGTGCAGCCCAAGCTGATCGTCTGCGACGAACCGGTCAGCGCGCTGGATGTTTCCGTGCAGGCCCAAATCGTCAATCTGCTGCGCGACTTGCAGCAGGAACATGGCATGGCCTATCTTTTTGTCGCCCACGACCTGGCCGTGGTCCGGCATATCAGCCGCCGCATCCTGGTAATGTATCTGGGCCGGATCGTCGAATCGGGTGAAGCCAGATCAGTCTGCCAGTCACCCCGGCATCCCTACACACAAGCGCTGATTTCCGCCGTGCCGGTTGTGGATCCCAAACTAAAGCGTCGCCGAATGGTGCTGGCTGGCGATGTGCCTTCGCCGATTCACCCGCCCGCCGGCTGTCCCTTTCACCCGCGTTGCCCGGTGGCCGAGGCCCGGTGCAAAACGGAGGTGCCTGCTTTGCGTGAAGTGGAATCCGGCCACTGGGTCTCCTGCCATCTGGCCAAATGAAGTCTCACCACGATTGGAAAGCGCGGAAAAAAGGCATTCCAACTTCGAGCAAACGACCTTGTCCCTAAAATAATCGGTCTCACGGCCTGTGGAGTGCGCGGACAGGTCCGCGCTTTGGAACTGGGAGACATGTCTCCCAGTGGGAAAGCGGCGACCTGTCGCCGCACTCCACAGGGCCGGCCTCTTTGCGGCGCAGATGCCATGGCCGGGGCGGACTCGCCTCGGCTCGGGGTTGGGTGGCGTTCCGACGGAAACCTTGTCCTCCAACTTTGCCCTCGCCGCACCCATCTGCTGGCCCGGCGCGACAGTGGGCGCGCGGACGCAAACGGTCTCCGGGACGTGGGCGCTGTGGTCCGACTAGGCAGTTTTTGCCTCTTTGCACTAAAATGCTCACTCGGCAACGATGCCAACGGTCTTGGAAGTCACGCCAACGGTCTTGGAAGTCGCAACAACGGTCTTGGAGGTCGCAGCAACGGTCTTGGAAGTCACGGCAACGGCGTTGGAGCCGGTGGCAAGTAGGGCGGGTCACTATGTGCGCCCAGTCGTCCAGCAGCCAACCTCATCGGCGGTCAGCGGAATGTCCGTCCTGCCTGCCGCAATGCCTTTTGGCCCGATGCCAACCACGGTGGCCAAGGTGGCAAGTCCATGGTTCCCGTCCTCAACCTCGGAATGGCTTCAGCAAACCATGCCGATTCAACCGGCGAGCGGAGCGCGGAGCATGGCTCCATGGGCTGTATCGGCTTTCCGCGCGGAGCGATGCTCCGTGTTCCCATTAGGATCTGCCGACGACCCGTGGTGGCGTTACAGCGGGATGAAGTGATGGTGGATGCCGGCGGCGTCACATTCCAAAATGGCCACGCTGCGTTCCGTGCCGAACTTGGGCTTGCCGGCGTAGCCGGGATTGAAAAAGAAAATGCCGTCCATCGTCTCGGCAAACTTCTTGTGGGTGTGCCCAAACACGACGGCATCCGGCTGGTGGCGCTGGATGCGGGCGGCGACCTTTTCCGACAGCGCGCGGGGGTTGACGATGTGGTGCAGAAGAAACGTTTTGTCCGCGAGGCTGACGAGTTCCGTCTCCTTGAAGTGCAGGTCGGGATCATTGTTGCCGAGCACAAGCGTGACGGGCGCGATGAATTTCAATTCCAGCTCGATCATCGGATTGCCGATGTCGCCGGCGTGCAAAATATGATCCACGCCGGCGAACAGCTTTTCCACGCGCGGGTCGAGCCAGCCGTGCGTGTCGGAAATAACGCCGATTTTCATGTTACAAATTGCAGTTCGCAGGTTGAAAGTTCTCCAGTGCGCGGCGCGGCGGCAGCTTGCCATCATCAACTTTCAACCGGCAACCATTCACGCCTTGGCTTCCTCCGGTTCGGCCTCGGCTTCCGGCGCCGGCTCCCGGGCGCCGGCGGTTTTGTCGGCGGGAGATTCGGCGCTGAGTTTGGCCGAGGCGGCAAAAAGGGCGGTGAACAGCCCGCCGCTCAGGAGCGTGTTGCGGAACATCTCCCAGGTGGTCGGATGCCAGTCGGGGCGGCCGGTGGTAAGCGCCTGAATCCAGCCGGCAAGGTTCTTGGCATAAGCCGCGTCCTGCAACCAGGCGAGCGTGTTGGTGACGACATAGAAAATCAGCGCGCCGGCCAGGCCGCCAAGCACGAGTTTGAGCAGCGGCGCTTTGCGGCCAAACAATTTTCCCAGCCCGATGAGCAGGGCATAGACGGCGTAATTCAGGACAAGATAAAAGCCGAACGGCGCGGTGTGATAATAAAACACGTTGAGCGCCACATCCGTCACCAGCATGACGCCCAGGGGCAGCCACCAGGCCAAGGCACCGCCAAAATACACGCCCGCGCAAAAAGCAAACGCATACGCCACGCTGAAATTGGGCGGCAGCAGGCCGGGAATGCGCGACAACGCGAACGTCGTCACGAAAATCGCCGGGAGCAGGATCTTGCCTTTCATTGGTAGAGCATTTTAGCGCGAACCGGGCCGGTTTCAAACCATGAATTTACCGGCGGCGGCGGGCGCGAACAGGACAATTCAAATGGTGGGCGGCAGCAGGCCGGCTTTTCTCTCGGCCATCAGCTCGGCGATGATCAACGCCATTTCTTCCTTGTTGATCGGCTTGTGCAAATACGCGGCGGCCCCGGCGGCGCGGGCGCGGGGACTGGCCGAGGCGGGGTCGTCGCCGGAAATAATGATGATGGGAATGTCTTTGACCTCGTCCATGCGCTTCATCCAGCTCAAGGCCCAAAAACCGTCCCGCCCGCCGGCGCCGTTGACCGTGCCGTCCGGCGGAAAATTGATGTCGAGCAGGATCACGTCCAGCTTTTCCTTGCGGACAATCGCCAGCGCCTCGGTGAGGTCGCCGGACATGAGCACGCTGTAGCCCTTGTCCCGCAGCGCGAAATACATCGTGCGCTGGATAATCGGGTTGTCGTCAACCACAAGGACGCGGCCTCGTGAGGGAGTTGCGGGTGCTGGAGTCATATTCAAAAATCTCTCATAGCTCATCGGTGAATCCGACGGCCGGGTTTAATGGTTCAATAACAAAGAATGGTGAGCTTCTTCGGCCCATGCGCGCCGAGCACCAGAATGCGCTCGATGTCGCCGGTGCGGCTGGGGCCGGTGATGAACGAAATCATGCTCGGAAAATCCGGCGTGTATTTCTGCTGCAAAAAGGCGAACGCCGCCGGCAGGTCGGCGACGAGCTGCTCGCGGCGCGCGATGACGACGTGATGCGGCGGCAACACGGACAAGGCGCGTCCGCCCGCGCTGCGGCTGGTCACGGCCACGCCGCCGGTCTGGGCGATGAGCGCGTCGCATTCGGTGATGCCGGCATCGCACTGCTCCATTTCCTGCACGTCGTAGCCGCGGTCGGTGAGTAGCACCGGCAAGCCAAGCGCCTTGCAGGCGAAGTTGCTCAACTCACCGTCGTGGCTGGCGACGCGCCGCCACTTTTCCGCGTCGCGCAATTTGAGGAGCGCGGCTTTCAATTCGTCGCGGCTGGCGAGCAGTTGAAAATCCGCCTTCAAGTCGGCGGCGTTTTTGGCGAAAAGCTCGAATTGTTCGGCGACGCTGGCGCCGACCAACGGCAGCCAGTCGCTGGCCGTGCCGGAGCGCGCAGCCAGGTTGCGCGCGTTGGCGGCAGGGTCGCCCGCGGAGAGATGTTCCGCGCTCCGCTCGCCGTGCCAGCCGGGCAGGGGAGCGTTCACTTTCAACGCCTCGCGGATGCGGCCCAAAATATTTTCGCGTTCACTCATTTGCGGTTCCTCCACCAATCCTTGAAGGACTCGCGCGGCTGCGCCGGCAGGTCGCGGGTCTTTGTCCAGGCCCGCGCGGGATCGAGCGCGGAGCCTTTTACAGCTTTCTGCAGCGGCTGCGTGAGCCAGCCGAGCTTCTTGGCGAGCGACCAGAACGCCGGTTCGTTCGCCACGATGCCGAAGATTTGATACGCGAGCCGCTCGAAGAATGCCGGTTCGCTCGCGGAGGCATTGCGGCGGTTTTGCAGCAGGTGATGGTGCAAATCTATTTTCACCGGACACGCTTCCGTGCAAGCGCCGCAGAGCGAACTCGCGTTGGAAAGATGTTTCCATTCCTGCAAGCCGCGCAGATGCGGCGTGATGACCGCGCCGACCGGTCCGCTGTAAGTGGTGCCGTAAGTATGGCCGCCGACGTTGCGGAAAATCGGACAGACATTCAGGCACGCACCGCAGCGGATGCAGTGCAGGGCGTCGCGCTGCTCGGCATCGGCGAGAAGTTCGGTGCGGCGATTGTCGAGCAGGACAACGTGCCATTCTTCCGGCCCGTCGCATTCGCCGGGCTGGCGCGGACCGGAATACATGGTGTTGTAGCACGTCATTGGCTGGCCGGCACCGGCGGTGGCGAGCATCGGCAGAAAGAGCGCGAGATCGGCAAAGCGCGGCAGCACTTTCTCAATGCCGATGAGCGTGACCATCGTCTTGGGCAGTGCGGCGGTGAGGCGCGCGTTGCCCTCGTTTTCCGTGATGGAAATCATGCCGGTCTCGGCGATGGCGAAATTGGCCCCGGTGAAACCGACATCGGCCGTGATATATTTCTGCCGCATGACGCGGCGCGCGACCATCGTCAATTCTTCGGGCGCGTCCGATGGCGCATCGCCGAGTTCTTTTTGGAACAAATCCTTGATCTCGCCGCGCGTCAGGTGCATCGAGGGGAAAACCAAATGATAAGGCGGCTCGTGCCGGAGTTGCACGATGAATTCGCCCAAGTCGGACTCGACGACGGTGAAGCCTTCCTTTTCGAGTGCGTGATTCAGATGAATCTCCTCCGAAGTCATGGACTTGGACTTGATAATGCAGCGCGCTTTTTTGTCGCGGAGAATCTGGGCGATGATTTCGCGGGCCTGTTCGCCGGTGCTGGCCCAGTGGACTTTCGTGCCGCGCGCTTCGAGCTTGGCCGTCAGCGCTTCGAGATGCTTGTCAAGATGGTTGACCGCTTCCCATTTGGTTTCAGCAGCGGCCTGGCGCGCGGATTCCCAGCTTTGAAACGCGGCCTTGCGCTTGTCGCGGACGATTTCATAGCCGCGCAGCGCGGTGCGGATGACTTGCCGATGCCGCAGATCGCCGGCTTTCTCGGTGGCGCGCGTTTTGAAATCGGAAACAAAAGTGCTCATTGGTGGTTCAAGACCTCGGCGAGGCTGATGGTTTTGGTCGGCTTCCCTTGGCGCGACAGCAGGCCTTGGATGTGCATCAGGCAGCTCGAATCGCTGGACACGATGTATTCCGCGCCGGTCTCGGCGGCGCTGGCGCATTTCACCTCGCCCATCGCGGTGGAGATCATCGGAAATTTTGCGGCGAATGTGCCACCGAAACCACAGCACGACACCTCGGTCATCTCGACGAGTTCCAATTCGCGGACGTTGGCGAGCAGCGCGCGCGGCTGTTTGTGGATGCCGAGCTCGCGCAAGCCGTGGCAGCCATCGTGAAACGTGACTTTGTGCGGAAATTTCGCGCCGAGATCAGTCACGCCGAGTTTGCTGACGAGAAAATCGGAAAATTCCCACGTCCGCGCGGCGACTTGTTTCGCCAGTTCCGCGTGGCGCGTGGCTTTGAACAATTCGGGATAAAAGTTTTTCACCATCGCGCCACAAGAACCGGAACCGATGACGACGGCCTCGGCATCCGCCAGCTTTTCCAGCACCGGCGTGGCGATGGCACGGGCCTCGGCGTGATAGCCGGAGTTGAACGGCGGCTGGCCGCAGCAGGCGATCTCCTCGGGACAGACGACGGTGTGGCCGAGGCGTTCCAAAATTTCGACCATGCTGATGCCGGCGCGCGGATATAGCGCGTCCACAAAACAGGGAATGAAAAGTGTGACAGTCATGCGTGGCAGTTTGACGGCAAATTCAAAACGACATTCTTCACCCGGCGAGGCGAAGTGTCATTAAAAAAATCTGGCGGGTTTTTTCGCTTCTCCGCCGCGCCGGGATTGGGCAGCATGTCAGAAATTCAGATTATGTATTTTGGAAAAAAGATTGTTGTGGTCATGCCCGCTTACAACGCGGCCAAGACCGTCACCATGACGGTGGACGAGGTGCTGCAGCAGGGCATCGTGGATGAAATCATCCTTGTGGACGACCGCAGCCGCGATGACACGGTGAAGGTGGCGTCGTCATTGCTGGGCGTGCGCGTCCATGTGCACGAAAAAAACACGGGCTACGGCGGCAACCAGAAAACCTGCTACCGGCTGGCGCTGGAGGCGGGCGCGGACATCGTCATCATGGTGCATCCGGATTATCAATACACGCCGAAGTTGATTCCGGCGATGGCCTCGATCATCGCCAACGATCTGCATCAGTGCGTGCTGGCCAGCAGAATTTTAGGCGGCTATTCGTTGCAAGGCGGGATGCCGGGCTGGAAATACGTGGCGAACCGGTTTTTGACGGCGGCGGAAAATTTTTTGCTCGGCGCGAAACTGTCGGAATATCACACCGGCTACCGCGCGTTTTCAAAAACGCTCTTGCAGAAGCTTGAACCGAACCTGGCGATGAACTCGGATGACTTCGTGTTCGACAACCAGATGATCGCGCAAATTTTGTGGCACGGTTTCACGATTGGCGAGGTGAGCTGTCCGACGAAGTATTTCAAGGAAGCCTCGTCCATCAATTTCCAGCGCAGTTGCAAATACGGCTTCGGCTGTCTGAACGTCGGGATGAAATTTCGCCTGGCCAAACTGGGGCTGGCCAAGCCGAAGCTCTTTTTTCCTTAAACCGCTTGATCTCCGTTTGAAAACCGATCGGTGGCGCCCTGAGTCTCAGAAAATAAAATGAGCGGCGCTTTCGTCAAGCGCCGCTGCAAATTGGCCGGGGCGCGGCGGGGAAATTACTTGAGCGAGAGGGCGAGGCGGGATTTTTTGCGATTGGCGGTGGGGCGGGTGATGGCTCCGACCTTCACGGCCTTGTCAAACGCAGAGTGGACGCCGGCAAGCAATTTGGCGGCCTCGTCTTTTTTGCCGGCAGCCACGGTGGCGCGAAATTGTTTCTCCGAGCGGCGCAGGCGGGATTTGACGGCGCTGTTCTGGAGGTTCTTGCGTTGGCTGTTGCGCATCCGGCGTTCGGCTGACTTCGTGTTCGGCATAGTTTCGTGTTAAATGTTTAAAGTAAAGAGCCGGAGAATTTAGCCGAATGCTTGCTAAAGTCAACGCCGAAAAAAGCCGTCTGCATCTCATCCGGTTTTAGTCTGGGCTGCATCCCGACTTCTCCGCCCTGAATCATCGTTGCCAACCCGTTTATCGGTTGCGTTCGGTCGCCCGGTGGATGTCGTGACCGCAAAGGCCGAACGAAGCTCAGTCCAGTTGAACAGACATCAGGTCAGCAGTTCCTGAATTTCCTCCCAGTTCAACGCCGCGGCGAACGCCTCCTCGCCGCCAATCGTCGCCTGGATGATTTCGCGTTTGCGGTTTTGCAGCGTCAGGATTTTTTCCTCCACTGTGTCGCGCGTGATCAGTTTGTAGCTGGTTACGACTTTCGTTTGCCCAATGCGATGCGCGCGGTCGGTCGCTTGATCTTCCACCGCCGGATTCCACCACGGATCAAAATGAATCACCGTGTCGGCACCCGTGAGATTCAGGCCCACGCCGCCCGCTTTCAGGCTGATCAGAAAAACGGGAATCGCGTCGTTCTTCTGAAATTGCTCCACGACCGCGCCGCGATCCGTCGTCGAACCGTCGAGGTAACAGAATTCGATTTTCTCCGCCGTCAGCCGCTCTTTCAGCAGCGCCAACATGCCGACGAACTGGCTGAACACCAGCACGCGATGGCCGCCGTCAATCACTTCTTCGAGCAGTTCGCCGAACAAATCCAGTTTGCCCGAAGCATTGGCTGGATTCACGTTGTCCAATTTCAACAGCCGCAAATCGCAGCAGACCTGCCGCAGGCGCAGCAGCGCGGTCAGCACCACCATGCGGCTTTTGGCGAGGCCTTGCGCGCCGACGGCGGCCAGCACTTCCTTGCGGCTGGCCTCGATCACCTGCTGATAAACACCGCGCTGATCCGGCGTGAGGTCGCAAAATGAAACCTGCTCAATCTTCGCCGGCAAATCCGCTGCGACTTCCTTTTTCAAACGACGCAGCATGAACGGTCGCAGCCGCCGCGCCAGCCGCGCCTGCGCCTCCGCATTTTTTTCCTTGGCGATGGGCAATTCGTAGCGCTCGCGGAAATCTTTCGCGGTGCCGAGATAGCCCGGCATGAGAAAATCGAAAATGGACCACAAATCCAAAACGGAATTTTCCAGCGGCGTGCCGGTGAGCACAATCCGGTGCTTCGCCCGCACCGCTTTCACCGCCTGCGCGTTTTGCGTCTGGCGATTTTTTATGTGCTGCGCCTCGTCGAGCGCGACGGTGTCGAATTCCAGGCCGCAATATTTTTCCGCGTCGCGGCGGATCAGCGCATAGCTTGTCACGACGATGTCGCTGGCGGCGATTTCATCAAATCGCGCATGCCGGTCCGGTCCGTGTAGCGCGAGGATTTTCAACTCCGGCGTAAATTTTTTCACTTCGGCCACCCAGTTGAACACCAGGCTCGTCGGGCAAACGATCAAGTGCGGAGTGCGGAGTGCGGAATGCGGAATGGCGGCGGGCGCGGTTGGCAAATTACTCCGCACTCCGCATTCCGCACTCCGCAATGTCTTAAAAAACGCCAATGTTTGCAGGGTTTTTCCGAGGCCCATTTCGTCCGCGAGAATGCCGCCAAAACCGTTCGCGCGCAAAAAGTGCAGCCACGCCACGCCTTGTTTTTGGTAAGGCCGCAGCACGTTTTCCAAATCGCCGAGCGGCGGACATTCCAGTCTGGCCTCGCCGCTTTGCTTCGCCGCCCGGTCGCGCCAAGCCGCCGGAGCCTGAACTTTCCAATCCGCGTGCTGCCGCAGCGTGGCTTCGAGAAAACCGGCTTGGGTGTTGTTGATGCGATAGCCCGCCGCGTTTTGTTGCGGCGCGCAGTCGAGCAAAACCTCCTGCAATTCCTCCACCGCGCCGGTGTCAATCACCGCCATTTTGCCATTCTTCAACCGTGTATGGTTTTGCCCGGATAGAACCAGCCGCTGGATATCCGCCGCCGAAAACGTTTCGCCGCCGCCCGCCGCGAACACGACGCCAAGCTCAAACCATTGCACGCCGGAAGACGTGATTTGAAACTGCGGCTCGACGCGTTCGAGATTTTTCAGCGTGCGGTTTTCCAGTTGTTCGTCCAGCGTGACGCTCCATTCGCGCTGCAATTTTGGAAATTCCCGCGCGAGAAAATTCAGCACGGAATTTTGTCCGGCCAGTTGCAGTTTTCCGCTGGCGTCGGGACTGGAAAATCCGCTGCACTGCAATCGGCCCAGCGCCGCGCGCTCGGCGGTGAAGTCGCGGGTGGAATAGCGCGTCGCCACGTCGGGATCGGGCAGCCAAATGTTTTCATCGGACGCCGTCACGCCGACGGTCATGATGCGCGAGCCGTAGGCGCATTGCAGCAGCGCGCTCAACTGCGTGAGGCCGCCTTTGAGCGCAAGCAGAAAACGCGGCGCCTGCGGTTCGAGCGTGAAATCTTCCAGCTTGAAATTGGCCGCCAAGCCGTCCGCCGCCAACCGCGGCCATTGCTGCCCCAAAAATTGCGGCACTTGCGCTCGCGTGACGCGCACCGGCGCGCGGAAAATCTCTTTCAGATCCGCCGGCAGGCCGAGCGGCTGCAGCGAATTGTTTTGCCAGACCCAATCGCCGGCCAGCACGAGCGCCGCTGGCTTTTCTTTCAGCGACAGAACGATTTCTCCATTCCCCTCCAGCGTGGCGCGCAGCGGCAGTTTCAGCGGCGTCCGCGTGATTTTCACCGCGCTGGATTTTCCCAGCGTGACATTTTCGTGATCTACCAGCAACGGAATGAGCGTGGCAAAATCTTTCGTTTCCATTTGCAACAGCGCGGGCGTTTCGCCATTCGTAAAAATTTCGAGTCGTTCGATGACCGCATTATCGGCCGGTGAAAAAGCAAACGCGCGGCCTTTGGGCAGGGCGTTCAGTGGACACCGCCCGCCGCCCCACTTCGCTTCCAGCACCAACATCACCTTGCCGCGCGCGAGCGCCTGGTCGAAATTCGGCGGCAGGATGATGAAGAGTTCCGCCGGCTCGCCGCCGGCCTCGCGCCGGAGCGCGGGAGTTTTTCTGGCCGGCAAAGCCGGCGCCGGTCGCGCCGCCGGCGCAGTTTCGGGTTTATGCGCCTTCAACCAATGCAGCCCGACGGCGACGACATGCGCGCAGATTTTTCCCCATTCGCGCGCCTCGCGGCAGTTGCAGAGGTTCTCGATGTCAATGTCGTTATGAATGACCAGCGAGGCGCGGAAAGAATTGTCGCCGGCCTGCACGACGCCGCGCAACAGCGGCGGCGCCCAATAGGAACTGACCACCTGGCCTTGTTCCAGGTAGGCGCGGGCATGTTTCACGGCGTCCCAGCCGGCGGCCTTGGCGAGCAAGGCTTCTGTGAGTTCAACGGACATCCGTTCAATATGCGGTCGGCATAGACGCCTGAAAATCTTAAAATCAGTTTCCAGCACTTGGCGGCGAACACGAGCCGGGAAAGGTTTGGCCGGCCAGTTTTAGCAGTGCATTCTGACCTGCTTGGCTTTAGAACCAATGCGAGAGATTGAAGAATTATTGCTTGCCTTGTCGTTGCCATTAGCGAAATTGTCATCCTTGGTAACCTGATGGAATGTCCGCTTTGATTAAAACCAATGAAATCTCAGATGTTTATTTTGACCGGCCGGCTCATTGCCACCTTGTGGCTTTGCCTTTTGCCTGCCGCCCATGCGACCATCAGTCTGATGATTTCTCCGCCGGGCATCACCAACGACTTCTCCGGCAAGATACGATTCACTATCACCGGCCTGACGAATGGCCAGCAGGTGCAACTGAAACGCTTTTATGATGTCAACGGCAACGGACTGATTGATCCGGGACAGGATTTTGTTTTTCAAAGTTTCAAGGTGACGGACGGTCAGTTGCCGGAAATCGCCGGCGTGCGCAATCTCAACGTGCCGGGCGATGACGACGGAATCACCAACGGGCAGATCAGCGCCGCATTTGACTATCCCGGACTCGGCGGGCCAGCCGGTGCCATGACGGGCAATTTTATTTTCAGTCTGGAGGATCAAAACGGAGTGACGCTGGCGATGCAGGTCTTTTCCGTGGCGCAAAAAATCCAGCCCCAAGGCGTGCGTGGCCGCTTGACCTCACCCGGCAGCCAGCCGCTGACCAATTCGGCACTGGCCTTGATCAACATCACCGGCCCGGGCAAAACGACCGTGGTGCTGACGGATACCAATGGCTATTTTAATTTCTACGCGCCGACCGGCAGTTATTCAGTGGTGTCCGTAGGTGCCGGATTTGTGTCCGATGAGAACGCCGGTTATGTGACGGTGCCGGCCAATCAATTTGTCACGAACAATATCGCCTTGATTAGCGGCAATTATTCAATCTCCGGCACTTTGGTTGACGCCGGCAGCGGCAAACCGGGCGGCGCGGTGTTTGTGAACGGCGAGTCCACGAATAATTATTTCGCCGGCACCTTCACCGACACCAACGGTTTTTTCAGTTTTCCCGTCATCGCGAGTCAATGGAAGGTGAAGTTGGATGAAGCAGCTTTGGCGCAAAAGAGCTATTTGGCGCCGCAAAGCAGCCTGCTCCTGACCATCACCAACCGCAGCGTCACGAACCTCAACTTTGCCCTGCAAAAAGCCACCGCGCTGATTTACGGGACGGTGCGGGATTCTTTGAGCAATGTCGTCGCCGGCATCAGCATGGTCGCGGATGATGATCAAAATTTATACGAAGCCATCGGCCTGACGGAAACGAATGGCACCTATACGCTGGGTGTGCTGGCCGATAATTGGAACGCAGGGCCGAACAATGATTCGCTCACGGCGGCGGGTTATTCCAGCGGCACCAGCACAAACCTGGTGATCAATGGCGGCCAGGCCTTGGCAGCGGATTTTATTTTGCAGGGTGTCACGGCGCATTTGCGCGGTCAAATTCTGGACGATCACGGCAGCCCAATCACTAACATCATGCTGGTCGTCCAACCTTATCCGTTGCAGGGCAATGGCAACAGTGCCCTGTATCCGACGACGGATGGCAACGGCAACTTTGATGTGGGCGTTAGTGGCGGTGTCTGGAATCTCGCGCTGGAATGTGTCAGCGCGCAGAATCGCGGCTATGTGGATATTTCCGGATTAAATTATTCGGTCACGAATGGCGTGGATTTAAACGGCCTGAGCCTGATTTTCCCCCGCGCCACGGCCATCATCACTGGCAAACTTACCGACCCGGTGGGCAATCCCATTGCCGGGGCAACCGTGGATGCGGATCAGCCCATCAATGCCAGCGGTGGCTATTTCCCCGGCTGCGTGACCACCGACCAAAATGGTTTTTATCAGATCCAAGTCTTGAACGGAAGCTGGACGGTGAGCGTGCGCAACAACGAACTCAACGCCCTGGGTTATGATTCGATCTTGGGCACCAACGTGACCGAGTTGACGGGCACGGCCACGGCGAATTTTGTCGCGCCCGTCACGCTCACGGTGCCGAAATTCACAAGCGGCGGCTATTCCACGGCGAGCGGCGCGTTCTTCACCATCACCGGGGATGTGGCGCATACCAACACCATTCAGTTTTCAACGAACTTGGTTAACTGGATCACGCTGACGAACCGCATGCTCACGAATGCCATCTGGCAGGCTTTTGATCCCGCCGCCGCCCATCAAAAGCAGCGATTCTACCGCGTGATGGTTGCGCCGTAAGTCAGGCGTTCGCCAGCGATCCAGCGCTGGTCTGGCAGGAGCGGCTGCGGCCACCGCGAGTTTTTTTTACCATGAATAATGCACCGTGTAAGTCAAGGTGCGTTCCTCGTCGGGTTTGACGGGGATGCGAAACTGAATGGTCTGCGAATCTTTTTTCTCAAAGTCATCCGACTTGGCTTTGATTTCCCAGTTGCTCCAGCGGTAAAGATGTTCGACGACGCGGATTTCCACCGGCGCATCTTGCTTGTGGTTACGCAGCTTGATCTCAAACGTCTCATCAATCCATTTGTCGGCGGTGTCCACTTTGAAATCGGTCTGCTTGCGTTCCCCGACGAGGTCAAACGAATTTCCTGTCGTCACGCGGACCGTTTCGTTGCGCGGCGTGTGGTCAATTTCATTTTCGCCGACGAACTGCAACTGGCCGTCGTCGTCGCGGCGATAAAACCGCAGTTTGCCTTTGGGCAGCGCGAGGCCAAGCTGGTTGGTCTCTGCGTTCTTGAACTCGCGCTGGACAATGATCTTCTTGTTGTCGCTCTGGCCGTAGCCCCGGTCGTAATTCAAGCCGTAAAACCGATAGCCTTCCGCGCCGTCATAAACATAAATCGTCGGCGCAAACATTTTTTCGGCGTGAACAAATTCCACCTGCTTCGTCTCGCGGTCGTGCAGCGTCGTGGCGCGGGCGATGGAATAAAGATGAAATTCGTCGAAAGCTTTCTCGGTCACGGCGTCGGCCATGGCCGCGTTCATCGCCATCGGCAGGGCGCGCATTCTCATGCCGCCAAACCCGGCGGCTTGCGGCGGCGGGATCTTATTCACGTCACCGGCCAGCAATTTGATTCTGGCATTTTCAAACGTCTTGCCGCTCTCGTTTTTCATCGTGATCCAGCCGACGAGGTCCACCAGGTCGCCTTTTTCCGGCGAGACGAGATTGTAGCTGGCACTCCAGTCGAAGCCGCCGGTGACATAGCCGACTTCGGCGTTAAACTTGCCGGCGGCATCCGACTGCAACAGCCAGTTGAACACGGGCTTGAGCACCGTGTCGCTACCGAGATCGGGAAACAGCGGCTGGCCGGGCAGGGTGAACTGCAGCTTGCCGTTCACTTCGATGATGGGCTGCTCGTTGGCACCGCCGGGAACGTAGCCGCTACGGACAATTTTGCCGGGAATGAGTTCGCTCGTCTGGGTGTTGTCCTTCAGCCGCACTTTTTCAAAATCAATCGTCTTGCCTTCAAACAGCGACAGCAGCAGCGGCTCGCTTACCGGATCGTTGCGGTAATTTTGTTCCAGAATTTGCAGCGCATGTTTGCCCGCCGGGTCGCGCAGGATCACGGAATCCGGCTCCACCTGCGCCGTCGCGTCCGCGTAGCGCACGGCATTCGCGCCAGCCTTCAAATCCAGCGGCACCGTGTCGCGCACCACGGCGAAGTTTTGGTTGTAAATGGTCAAAGCCGGTTCCGCAGCGGCGGAAAGCGCCAGCGAAAGCAGGGCGAGCACAGGAATGGATTTCATAATGAATGTGTTAGCATCGAAACATAAGACATGCGGGAAGGAAAGTTATTAGGGAAAATTTTTGTCGGCCGAGGCTTGCGCTGCCATCAATTTCTCGAACAAACTTTTTGCTTCCTAGGACCCGAATGTTTTCCAAGCTAAATAAGTCACCCAACAATTGTGTCCGCCGCCGCAATCACTCTTGCCCAGCAGTGATGTCAACATGCTGACCTCCGTGCCGTTGAGTTGGCACAATGCTCGCAAACGAGCTTTTTCGAGGTTTGTTTCCTATGGCTATACTAACTAATTAAGGCGGCCGGCCTGCTCCAAGCAGGCGGCCGCCTTATCGTCCCCGTTCCCTACTCCTCGCAGTGTTTCTGCTTTCTGTCCGCCCGCTCCTTGTAGCTTCTCGTCGCAGACAGAGCAGCTAATATAAAACATTAGAAAAGAATTGTCCAGAAAAATCAGGCGAACCTCGTTGCCGATTTTGTCACGCCGAATTGTGCGGGAGAATTGATTCGAAAATTTTGTTCGCCGCGTCCCAAAACGGCCCACGCGGGAGAAAACAAGCGCAACGACGCCCTCGCTGGCGAATTTCCATTCGCTTTCAAAGGGTTGAGGCGACAATAATGGTGCGTTAAAAATAAGAGACCAAATGTGAATTTAATATGAAAACCAGACCTTTTTTGCTGATCGTCTTGTTGGCTATAATCGCCAGCGCTTATCCCGTTGCCGCCCAGAACACCGTCATTATGTATCAGGGGCGTGTCTTGGACAACGGCACCAACTTCTCTGGCATCGGGCTTTTCCAGTTTGCGCTGGTCGCGGGCACCAATGCCAATCAAACGGCCACCGCCACGGCGACGAATCCGATCAGCGGTTTCATCACCACGATAAATGTCACTTTCGGCGGCAGTGGTTATATCACCGCGCCG
>CAJAQO010000133.1 GCA_903944085.1 uncultured Verrucomicrobia subdivision 3 bacterium | reverse complement strand
TGGAACTCCGCTTAAAAACCAAACCTGCCAAAATGTAAAACACTCGAAAACTTCCAATGCCATTTTCCAGATCGGCCTCCAGTTTCCGAGGACACGAACTGATTTTAGCCCGCGTTCAACACGCTATAGGATGCGTGTGATCCTAATTCATAATTCAGCCCAATATGGCGGCGCAGCTTGTGGTGGAGTGCTTACCAATTGTTTGCTCACTGGAAACTCGGCGGTGGACGGTGGTGGTGCCTATGGTGGCTATTTTCCTTACTATGCTGGCGTTGCATTTCCAATTGTATTGGCCCGGTGCACCATCAGCAATAATTCTGCGGCTTTCGGTGGCGGCGTTTACGGCATCAAGACCCCAATTACCAACTGCCTATTGAATAATTGTCTCATAACCCAAAATGCTGCCACCAACTATGGCGGCGGCGCGGTCCTAGCCGCACTAAACAATTGCATCGTAATCAGCAATACAGTAACCGCTTATTCTCCAAACACCAGAGGCTACGGCGGGGGAATAGAAGGCGGACTGCTTAACAATTGTATTTTAGCGTATAATTCGGCTTACATCGGAGGCGGAGTGGATGGCAATCAAGTCGGGGATCTCAACTGCGTCTTGAACTCTTGCTCAATTGTTAATAACTCAACGACTAACGGGTTCCTCAGTGGAATGGCTGGCGGTGTCAACTATTGTCATCTGAACAACTGCATCGCTTACTACAACACGTCTGTCTCAAATAATATAGTTTTTCCAGCAAATGGCGCTGGCGTGACGATGAATTATTGTTGCACAACTCCATTGCTCATAAGTGGTCCTGGCAATTTTACGAATGCGCCATTATTTGGCAACGTCGCAAATGATTTTCACCTGCAATCCAACTCACCTTGCATCAACTCCGGCAACAACGGCTTTGTCACCGTCACCAACGACTTGGACGGCAATCCGCGCATCGTCGGCGGCACGGTAGATATTGGCGCTTACGAATTTCAAACGCCCAGTTCCATTCTTTCCTATGCCTGGGCGCAGCAATATGGCCTCCCTACCGATGGCTCGGTGGATTATTTGGATTTGGATGGCACCGGAATATTGAACTGGCAGAAGTCCATCGCGGGCCTCAATCCTACCAACCCCGCGTCGGTGCTGGCGATGTTGACAGTGGTGACCAACAGCGCCGGTGGCGTGACGGTCAACTGGCAAAGCGTGAACACGCGCACGTATTATCTCCAGCGTGCCACGGACCTGACGGCGCAACCGGCCTTTTCCGCGCTACAAAGCAACCTCGTCGGCCAGACCGGCACGACCAGTTTCACTGACAACACCACCACCAACGCTGGCCCATATTTCTATCGCGTCGGGGTGCAGTAACCAGTGTCTGCAGACTAAAATGATCGTGAACCATAGTCGCTCGTCAATCTGCGTTAAGGCACTCGCCGTCGGTGAGTTCATGAATACCTTCGCTCAACAAATCGTGCAGAAGCGATAGCGGGTTATGTCCTATTATTACTCCCGACAACAGAAACCCGGTGCCAATCAGATAAAGTTTCTTGGGGGCAATATCGAAAAAACTTGGTTCTGGCGATTTCTCGTTCTTCTCAACTCCTTTTGACAAAGGTTTTCTTCCCAATGCGGCTGAGGCCAACCAAAGCTTCTCAAGTTTGTCGGGCAATATGGTTTCCGCTGGATTTTTCTGCGCCAAAAATTCTTTCCCCCACTGTTCCTCTGAAGGATCGCAATTTTTGTTTGAGGCCAGTAGTATCGAATTCACTGTGATTTGTTTGCGAACGTATAAAAACTGTTCAAGCCTGCTTCAGCTTGCCGAGCTCCGGCCACAGGGGCTCCAGATCCCGATCCGCAATCGCCTTCAGTCGCACTTCATTTTCACCTTCCAACGCGATCGCGCATTTCAGCCAAGCCAACGCCTCCTGGCAATTTCCCAGCTGGCAGCAATAGCAAGCCAGATTGTATGGCATGGTGGCTTCCTCGGGGAATTTTGCCACCACGGAATTGACCACGTCATAAGCTTCCCTGGTGTGCTTCATTTCATGCAGGGCATACGCCCAGCGAATCCATCCCAGCGGGTCATCCGGGACCAGGATCGAAAGACTGCGGCCAACCTCACTGGCCATTTCCCAGCGCCCGGCCTTCGCGTAAATCTCCCAGCGCAGACAGAGCACTTTGGGATGCCCGCGCATTGGCGGCGTGATGTTTTCCAGCTCTTCATTTGCCTCCAGCCAGCTGCCCAGTTCCAGCCAGCCCTCGGCCGCAAGCAAATATCGCTCGTCTTGGAAAGTGAATGTCGTCATAAAAAATCATCACGGCGCGACCACGCTGCGGTAAAACCGCCGCCCGAAGTTCGCCGCATTGGAATCAACAAATGCAAACGGTGCGGCATTGGTCAGCAGCGCAACCCAAGTGGGCGACATCAGGTTCGTCGCGGCCTGCACCACATAATTTGACCCCACCGTGCCTGTCAACGTGAAGCGAAGTTGACTGCTGATATATGCGACCGACGAGAATGACGGCGCAATGGCGGGCGCATTCGTGACCGCGACCAACTGCGTCACCGTCCCCTGAATCGCCAAATCCGGCGCGGTGGTCCCGGCCGTGTTGTAGATATACCAGGTGCCCGCCGAACCGCCGTTGTAATTCACGATACGGAACGTGACGTTGATATTTGCCCCGATATTTTGCAGCGCCGGGATTCCCGAGAGATCAATCGCGCCAATGGACGCGCCGCTGCTGGCGGTCGGATACGAAAGGTTTGTGACGTCGCTGAACGCGCCCGCGCCGATTTGATATTGCAGCACCCCGCTCGTCGGTCCCGTCCCAGAGCGATAATAGTCAAACCGGCTCACCGCTGAATACGAAACCTGGCAGCCGTTCGACGCTGTGAGGCTGAAAAACATGAACTGGTTTGAACCTGCCGCCGCGCTTGGTCGACGGAATCATGCTCCCAGTTTCGGCCCGGTGCCGGAAGCGGCGCTTGCCATTTTTGGCGAATTATTAAACGAAGTTTGTCCAACTATCCGAATGAATTCACATCCCACCTGATTTCAAAGCGTCCGGGGAGATCAATTATCCAGAATGCGTTTTGGCCAAATGTTTTCACAGACCGCTCAGCCGGAACAGGCAGCCCGGCATCGCCAGATAAAACGCCGCCAGACTTGCCAGCGTGATGCTTCCGCCCAAGATCGGAATCAGACTAATTACTTCATATACTTCCCATCATCAAAAAAGGGTGTTGCTGAGGGTTGTGCCCGGGAAAACCAGATCGCGTGTCATTGGTTGTGCGTGGCAAAAACAATCCTGTAACGTTTCCCCGTTTTTTTGGTAATTTCAGGATGGATGATGTCAACCGCCGCCGGCAACGCCGCTGTGCCCAGAAAACAACCGGTTTTTGTCACGACCCGGTGGACGGTCGTGCTTGCTGCCGGTGGTATGGACACCACGCAGGGACGGCAGGCGCTGGAGCACCTGTGCCGGACGTATTGGTATCCACTCTATGCCTATGTGCGCCGCCGGGGCTATTCCGCGCATGACGCCCAAGACTTGACGCAGGCGTTTTTTGCGCGGTTGCTGGCGCAGCAGTCGCTGGCCAAAGCTGATCCGGATCGTGGCCGATTTCGCTGCTTCATGCTCACGGCAATGAATCATTTTCTGGCCAGCGAATGGAAGCGGGGCATGGCCCAAAAGCGCGGCAGTGGTTGTGCGGTGCTGTCGCTGGAATTGGCTGCCGCCGAAAAACGGTATGATCTCGAGCCCGCCATTCATTCCTCGCCCGACAAAATCTTCGAAAAGCAGTGGGCCATGACCCTGCTCGAAGAAGTGCTTACCCGACTTGAATTCGAATTTCAAAATGAAGGCAAAGCGGATTTATTCGCCGCCCTCAAGCCAGCGCTCCTGGGCCTGCGCGAGTCCCAGCCTTATGCCACGCTCGCAACGCAGTTGGGCATGAACGAAAGTGCCGTGAAAGTCGCGGCGCACCGGCTGCGCAAGCGCTACCGGGAATTGATTCGTGACGAAATTGCCAACACCCTCGAATCCTCGGAGGAAGTCGAGGCCGAGATGCGGTATCTGCTGCGCGTGCTGACGGAATGAACATTGCAGGCAGGTTCGCCTGCCATGTAACCTGTGGCGTAAATTTGGGTAGTAACCAGCATGGATACAACGCCACTCTGCCCCAGCTGCGGCAAGCCGCTCCCGCCCGGTGCCCCCAAGGGCCTCTGCCCCGCGTGCCTGATGCGGGCGGCTTTTCCGACCGGCAGTGATACGGGTGCCAAAACCCCGCGCTTCACTCCACCCACCGTCGCGGAACTGGCCCCCAAATTTCCCCAATTGGAGATTCTCGGTTTCATTGGCCAAGGCGGCATGGGGGCCGTTTACAAGGCCCGCCAGAAGGAACTCGACCGCATCGTCGCCCTGAAAATCCTCCCGCCCGACATCGGCCAAGACGTCGCCTTCGCCGAACGGTTCACCCGCGAAGCCAAAGCCCTTGCCAAGCTGAATCACCCCGGCATCGTCACCATTCACGATTTCGGCCGCGCCGACGGCCTCTACTTTTTCCTGATGGAGTTCGTGGACGGCGTGAACCTCCGGCAGTTGCTGGCCACCAGCCGCGTCTCCACGCGGGAGGCGTTGGCGATCGTGCCGCAGATCTGCGATGCGCTTCAATTTGCGCATGACCAGGGCATCGTCCACCGCGACATCAAACCGGACAACATCCTCCTCGACCGCCGGGGCCGCGTGAAAGTGGCGGATTTCGGGCTGGCAAAAATCATGGGAGCTCCGCTCATCCCATCTGTCTCCCACACTGGGGGAGAGGTCGGCCAAAGCCCCGGTGCGGGGGAAACAGCCGTCCCCACCGACGCGAGCAAAGTCATGGGCACGCCGCAATACATGTCGCCCGAGCAAATCACCACGCCGGGCGAGGTGGATCACCGGGCGGACATCTACGCGCTGGGCGTGATGTTTTATCAGATGCTCACTGGCGAACTGCCGGGCAAAAAGCTCGCAGCCCCGTCCACGAAGGTCCAGATCGACGTGCGCCTGGATGCGGTCGTCCTGCGGGCCTTGGAAAGGAATCCCACCCTCCGCTACCAGCAGGTCAGCGAAGTGAAGACCATGGTGGAAACCATCGTGGCCACGCCGCCCGGTAACAGCTGGGGAGAGGCGGCTCAAACTGAAAGGACAACTTCCTTCTGGTGGAGGCTTGCTGCCATATCGGCATTGGTTTTTTTTATCTCATACGCGGTATTCCTGGGCTTGAGAGGACGGCATCAACTTTCAACGATTGATAACATCGTTGCCAACCCGCTGGGCGACGCCGGGGCGCATGATTTGATCGGGCCGCCTTTCATCGCCCATTATCCCGGCGGCACCATTGAGCTGGTCGCCCTCGCGAAGTTCCCTGAAACCAACGAGCCCTGCTGGCTGCCGGATGGCTCGGCCTCGCCGGAACCATTTCCCAAGGAAACCGGCAGCTTCTGGGTGAACGGGAAAGACCTGCGCCTGCTGGCCGTGCATGTTCGCAGCCGGGACAAAGCCAAGGAACCTTCACCCGCCATCCTCAAATTCGCCACCAATTCCCCCAACGGCTCGCTGGGCTATGCGTGCGACTATAACCACCCCGATTATGCCCAAACCATCGAACGCCTGACGATTGTCCCCGGCACACTCGAGGTGGACTGCCAGCTCGGCGTGGCGGACGGCCCCTGGGAAGCCGTCAGCACTCTCAAGCCTTCCGTCAACGCCATCCTCGCCGACGATGCCAAACAGAAATCCGCCATGGAAGTGATTGGCGACTGGGAATCCGGCGTGGACTGCATCGTCACCAAGGAAGGCGGCATGACCGTCTCTTTCCGCTATTCGGCCAAGGAGGATTACCAGACACGCATGGTGGCGGTGCGGGCGGACGGCACCAAAAAGCAATTCAACAGCGGGCCGCTCGACGGCACCGGCGGCTTGATGAAAGGCCTGACCACCTTCACTCCCGCCGAAGCGGCCAGCATTGTCGCCTTTGAATCGCAACGCCGCCCTTACCAATGGGTCACTTTCCGCAACGTCTCGGTTGCGCCGCGCCACCGCACCACCGTGACCCTGGTGGAGAATTTATCCAAGCCCATCGCCACCATCGCAGCGTGGGCCGGCACCACCGGGTCCGCGCCGGTCTTTGGCGTGGTGCTGGAAGCAGTGGTGACCAACGCCTTCACCTTCAGCTCCGGCGTCCAAACAAAGGTGGCGTGGACGGATGGCATCGGGCTTGGCTACTCCTCCGGCTTGGAGAAGCAAAAATTCCTCGCGGCTAACGACGTTGACCTATTCACTGACGACGGCCGCCTCCTCTACGGCCTGGATGTCAAAATTGCCCCTGCAGCTTGGAATCCGCAGATTGCCTATAAGCTGCTCGCCAGCCGGTTGGAGTCCTCCAATCGATATTCCCTGTATGCGTTAACGCTGCCCGCACAGGCCCCAACTGCGCCTTATTGGTTTGAAACGCGCAACGGACTAAAAGGTATTTTGCAAATCGTCGGCTACGCGGACAAACCGCGTGGCGTGAAACTCCGCTACACACTGGTGCAAAACGGAATGGCCAGTCCGCCAATGAGCCAAAGCGGTGGCAACGCTGATGTCGCCACCTTCACCGTCGCCGCCAACGGCAATGCCCCACTCAGTTATCAATGGCAATTCCTGAATACAAATGCGCCAATGGCGGCCAAAAACATTTCCGCCGGGCTGTGGGTGCAGTATGTCGTTTATGAGAGCAACGACCCAAGCGCCCTGACTTCGTTCGTTCCTGATTTCGCCACAAATGCCGAGGCGATGATCAATTTCGATTCGGGAGAACTCTTTGTTGGCTCCAAAGATAACTGGGCCCTTCACAAGCAAGCAGCCATGGCGACCAGACCCACCGATTACGACGCCAATAAAGCTCCCGGTCCCAGCCCAGAGCTGCATGGCGTCGTGGGTTTGGACACACAGGTTTTCCCGGTCGAAAACAAAAGTTTGGCAGAAATCACCGCTAACTCGATCGGCGACCACTTTTACAATGTTGAGATAATGAGCGTTGACCGCTACCCCGTCGAATCGCAAAAGCCATTTCCCTCGATTTGGCTGTTTCGGACGCAGGAAGGCAGTATCGGCGTTATCCAAATCACCGGTTTCATTGAGAAGCCGCACGGCGTGAGGATTCGTTACAAGTATCTTCAGGAGGGGAAGCCTCACTAAGGATCTCAACCGATAATCGCGAGCTTTCAGGCAGACCGGCGGCGCAGCCTCAAAAATTTATTTTGAACAAACCGGTCGGTTCCATGTCTTTTCCTGCGTTGGAGTTTTCATGAGTTGGTATAAAGAGTCTGGCTATTGGGTTGGCCAGACTCTTTTTTGTGTCCGCACGCATGTCAAATGATGCAGGCGGAACAATAATCTGCTGGCGGGTGCGGCTTTTCCTGGAATGTTCTCGCGGCTATGAACGATGTGGAAAGACTCAGGGCAGAGCCTGACCGTGGCTCGCCACGGCGAGCGCGCGATGGACCACGTCGGCAAGGGTTGGCGGGGTGATGGGTTTATCGAGCAGTTCGTAGATGCCGGCGGCTCGCATGTCTTCGATGTTTACGGTGGCGCTAAAGCCGCTGGCAAGGATGACCGGCAGTTCCGGCCGCAGGACATGCAATTGGTGCGCCAGTTCCAGCCCGTCCATGCCCGGCATGGTCAGGTCGGTGATGACGAGGTCAAAATGCATGGGGTTAGCGCGGACCAGTGCGAGCGCATCGCTGGGGTGATTGCGGCAGGTGACTTGATAATTCAGCCGTCCGAGCAGCCGCTGATACACCCCGGTCAGCGCGGTCTCATCATCCACCACTAAAATTTTCTGGCGGTCACCGGGCAATATATCCTGAGCTCCTTCGTGAACCGCATCGGCGGCTTGCGCTTGCGCGGGGAAATATAGCTGGAAGGTGGTGCCGGCACCAACCTGGCTGTCCACAGTAATAATCCCTTCGTGCGAATGAATGATGCCATGCACAACGGCCAAGCCGAGACCGGTGCCCTTGCCGACCGTTTTGGTGGTGAAAAACGGTTCAAAGATGCGCGCCATGGTTTTGGTATCCATACCGTGGCCGGTATCGGCGACGGTCAGGCGCGAGCAAAGGCCGGCCCGGAATTCCGGGTGCGTGCGGAGAAAGACCTCGTCCGGTTCAAACGCGGCCAGCCCCAGAGTGAGCTGGCCGGGGCGGCCGTCCATGGCATGGAACGCGTTGGTGGCCAGATTGAGCACCACCTGATAAATCTGCGTGGGATCGGCGAGCATGGCGGGCGCGTCCGGGGCCAGCTGCATTTCGATTTTGATCTGCGCCGGGAGCGAGGCGCGGAGAAATTTCATGGCCTCCGCAATCACGGCGTCCAGCCGGATGAGCTGGCGGTTCGGTTCGCGCTTGCGGGTGAAGCTGAGGATCTGCTTTACGAGCTCCTTGGCGCGGGTCGCGGCAGTGAGAATCTCGGCGACGCTTTCCTGCGCCTCCGCATTACCGGCCGTGTCTTGCTGGAGCAGATGGCCGTAGCCAATGACCGCCGCGAGGATGTTGTTGAAATCATGCGCGATGCCGCCGGCGAGCGTGCCAACCGCGTCCATCTTTTGCGCCTGCTGCAACTGGTTTTCGAGCTGCCGACGTTCTGTGACATCCTGTTTGATGGCGACAAAATGGGCAATCGATCCGTCCTGCTCCCGCACCGGCGTGATGGTCATTTCCTCGGTGTAGTGCCGGCCATCCTTGTGCTGGTTGATCAGTTCGCCATGCCAGACGTTGCCCGTGGCGATGGTGGTCCACATCGTTGCATAAAACGCCCGCGGATGCTGGCCGGATTTAAGCAAGCGCGGATTCTGCCCGATGGCTTCCGCCGCCGGGTAGCCCGTCAATTTGGTGAAGGACGGGTTGACCCATTCAATGGTGCCGCGACGATCGGTGATGAGGATGGCATTGGCGGCAGCGGACAAGGCGCTGAACTGCAGCTTCATCTGATCTTCGGCACGCTTGCGCTCGGTGATGTTCTCGTGCGTGACGACCGCGCGCACGGTGCCCGCTTCGCAGAAACGGGTCACGCGGCCTATAAACCAGCGCGATTCGGCGGGCGAGTGGCAGGGATATTCCAAAACATATTCCGGGCGAACTCCGGCAATGACGGCGCGAATGCCGGCGGCGAAAGCCGCTGCGTCCGCCGCCTCCGGGCCGGTGACCTGATCGCAAACCTGCAAGTAATTGACCGTGGTCCAGCTGCGGTGAACGGCGGGCGAATTTTCGCGGGCGAAACGATCCCAAGCGTGATTGGCGGCCAGAATGACGCCGTGCTCATCCAAGACGCAAAGGTGGGTTACCAAGGCATCGATCGTCGCTTGGGCAAAGCGTCCGGTCGCATTCCGCGCCGCCTCGGCCTGCTTGCGGGCGGTGATGTCATACAAGACCACCAGATGGTTGCCCGTAAAAGTATTGGAAAGCGGCGCGGCGTTGATGAGCACGGTTTTGCTGGAGCCATTTTTGCAACTGACCACGCATTCAAGGGGCGAGAATGCGGCTCCGGTCTGTTTCGCGTGCAGCATTTCGGCCTGCCACGCGGTCATCACCGATTGCCGATAGGCCGGATCGGGATAGGCTTTGGGAAACCACTCCGCGACCGTGGGAATATCCGCCCGGATATAACCGAAGGTTTCCGTAAAGGCCGGATTCAAGAAAGTGATCTGCAACTGCTCATCGTTCAGGGCCATCGGGACGGGGGAAACATTAATGATGGCGCGGAATTTCTCCTCGCTCTCCCGGAGCACCGCCATGGCCTGCTGGAGTTCAGTGATGTCGCGGGCGACGCCTTGGATGGCGACCGGCTGGCCGGCATGGAAGATCAGCGTTCCTTGCGTCTCCACGACGACCTGCCGCCCGTCCCGGCACCGCAGGTTGAATTTCTGGCGCTGCCGCTGGCTGCCGGTGGTCCGGATTTCTTCCACGACCTGCATGGCCAATGGGAGTTGGTCCGGCGTCAGCAATGAGGCGAACGTCAGGCTGGTGATTTCCGCGCGCTGATAACCCAGCAGGTCCAGCGCGGCTTGATTGGCATCGAGAAACCGCCCGGTGAAATCGTTGAGGAACACGCAGTCGAAGGAACGCGCAAGCAAAGCCCGGTAACATTCCTCGCTGGCTTGCAGGGCCGCCATAAAAGGAGGGCTGGCGGTGCTGTCGCGGGGCGTTTCCAATTTGGGCGGCGCGTCCAGCCGCGCCGCACCCGTGGCACATTCATCCGTCTTAACGAGCATAATTGATATGGTTTGGCAATGGTCGCCATGATTTAAGCCCTGCCGGAAAAGAAAAAGGCACGACCGAAACCATGCCCTCCCAAGGAGGGCAATCGTTCAATCGTGCCTTTATCTGACAGGCCCAAAGTCCTGTCCGCAAAAGCGTCTGCAACCAAGCTGCAGATCCGGTTCTAGGTTATCGGCGCGCGGTTGAAATAATTAAGCAAAAGCACGTTTAAAATCCCCCTTCTGGTGGAAGCACTGCTTCCACGTCGAGATTTTGGGGTCAACGGTTTTCCCTCGAAAACCAGATCCGACCGATAAAAGCGTGCTCGAAATACCAGTCGTTTTTCCCGCCCGCAATGTTGGCAATCGTCAGAGAATCAATTCTCTCTGGGTGAGGCAGCGATACCGAAAGCAAGGTGGCGCCTTGGGTTCCGTTCAGCACCCAGGATTTGAGTTCTACGCCGTTGGTCCTTACTGAAAGAATCATGTCGCCAGCCGCATGGGCCGCCGCCAGAATATTCAAGACCGGCAGATCTTTATTCATTTTCCCGGAAAACCTGATCACTGCGGGCTCGACCTTGCTGACTGGATGAAGACAGAATACTCCGACCATTGGTGACTTGGGCGCGTTAGCCAACTCAGTCGTGGAACCAGAAAACCAACCATTTGGTGCCTGATTAGGTTCGTTTTTCAAAACCGTCCACAGCTCGTGCCAATGTTCGGGCTGGCAGCCTGTTCGCGAGGAGGCACAGCCGCACGCCGTTAGCATGAATCCGACACCCAACGCATAAGACAGAATATGAAATAAGTTTTTCATCCTTTAAGCATTAGGGTTAAAAATCTTCCTGGCAGTTGTCAAGTATGTTCGGTCGAGTTTACTCCATTGTCGGCGCCATTGAACCGTTGAGCCGCTGCCATGCGTTCACGCCTGCGCTAAAGCCGCATTCCAAATCGACATCATCTTGCAAGTGGTTGACTGGTTGCGCAGCGATCAGGTGGATTTAAACCGCACGCAGATAGTGGCGCGACGCCTGCGATCGACGGCTCCGGCGACTGCGTTTGACGGTGGTGGGCACGGTGGGCATGGCCTCGGCGGTGGCTTTGTGATGCCAGTCGTAAAGCAAGACCGCAATGCTGAGGAGTAGCAGAAGCAAGCCAAACAGGCGGATCGCGTGGGCTTCGGCATCGGCGAGTTTCACACCGATAATCACGCACTCGCCAGAAGCTGCGGAACTGGCTTTTGATGTTATGAGTTTTTTAATCATACCCATCGTGCTTTGCTGTAATCCAGGGCTACGCGACGGAGTTGCGCTGGCCAGATTGTCCTTCCCGTTCTTCGTCGTTGACGGCACGCGAACGCTTACGTCTGATTCAGCCGAAATCGCCGCGTCGAACGCCAGCTATGCAGGCAGCAGAAAGATTGCGGACAACTTTGTCTTGAGTCCGACCGTGATTTATCGTCCGCTCGCTTCGTGCGACTTTTTGCCATTCTTTTTTTGTGCGTTTCGGTTTGTGCGTGCCGAACGACGGATCCCGCCATTTCGTTCAAGGAAGCCAATACATCAGCGCCATTTCGTGCTGTGGTTGAAAATGTGCGCCTGAACGAAGTTCATGCTCCCGATGGCATCGCCTATTTGGCCGTCAAAATCCAACTTCGCCGTGCCGATGGTGTGCTGATGACCATCGCGACCGACCGGGCGACGTTGACACAGGCTGCATTCGCTCAAAACCTCGTTAAAGGCCGGGCTTACCAATGGCCAAAGGCCATCACCGACTTCAAGCAAGAGATGAAACAAACCCAACGTTCAAACTACAGGAAATCATCATGGGCCTCACCATCCACTACAAATTAAAAACCAAGGGCACCGCCACCACAGCCAGAAAACTTGTTGAAGCTCTGTGCCAACAGGCGCATGACCTGCCTTATAAAGAGGTCGGCAACATCGTGGATTTGGTCGGCGACGAATGCGACTTCGAGAAACGCAAAAGGGATGACCCGTTGCGCTGGATGCTCATCCAAGCGCATGGCACGGTTTCTCTCAGTCACCTGCCTAGAGAAACGGAGCATAGCTCGCATTACGTTTCACCCAAGCGCGTCATCGCATTCACCGCCTGGCCCGGTGAAGGCTGTGAAGAATCCAATTTTGGCCTGTGCCAATTCCCGGCGACAATTAACACCGAGCGTCACGGTAAAATCAAAACCCGGCTCGACGGCTGGCGCTGGGAAAGTTTCTGCAAAACTCAATACTCATCTGATCCAAACTGCGGCGGCGTGCAGAATTTCCTGCGGTGCCACCTCTCTGTCATCGCCATGCTCGACAAAGCCAAACAACTGGGTTGCCTTGAATCAGCCAGTGATGAAGGCGGATTCTGGGAAGGGCGAAACCTTGAAGCACTGGTGAAGGAGGTTGGTTCCTGGAATCAAATGATTGCCGCCTTTGGCGGAAAGCTCAAAGACCTGCTTGGCGGTGGCATCGAAATGCCCATCGCCAATTATCCAGACTTCGAACGCCTCGAATTGGCGGGCCAATCTCTACTGCCGCCCGAGATGGAGCAACTCGCCAAGCTCATCAAGCAAGTTTGCCAGAACCCCGTATGATTTTATGGACGAAGATCCGGTGAACATTATTCGCGACGCGGTTCTTCGAGGCGCAAGCCGCACCGAGATTGTGCGTGCGGCAATTGCATGCGCAAGAGCAGTAGTCCATCTGGCACCGCCGGCAAATGGTGATGCGCTCGCGGCCGTGGAGGCTGCCGAGCGATGGACAATGGATCCCAGTGAGGACACAGCTTACGCTGCGTTCTTAGCTGAAAAAGAGTGCCTCAAAATGCGGGGCGTTAAGGAAGACTGGAACAACGGCGGTGATTCCACCGAGGCATGGGCCCTTTTATCAGCCACGATGGCCGGCGTTTCATGCGTGACCGACAAGCATCTGTATGATTATACGGTGGAGTTATGCGTTGATTTCGCCGCTAAAGCGGCATACGGAGCTACAGCTGGTCCCAAAATTGATTTTGCGGTGATTGTGACGTCGGTGTTGCTTTGAATGGCACCGTCCGTGAAACACAAAGGCGTGGGCCGGAAGGTTTGCTTTGGACCCATGCTTGATTTCTTAGCGAGACCGGCCTTGATTGGTATCCTTGTTATTTTAACTGTCGTGAATGTTTTAGCGTTCATCAATTGCGATTTCCCATTTGGTTTCTGTCTCACGACCGGCGTGGCCTTTACCATGAAGCATTGGTTGTGCTTTCAAAAATGATCCGAAATACTTATGTGGATCAGGAATCCAAGTTAAAGTGGAGCTCATTGCCAACGAAAAAGGCCTAAAAAACATTATATGAAAATTGTCTCAAGAAAACTTTTCTCTGTGTTTGCGATCATTGCGGCGCTGATTGGCACCGGCAGCAGCAGCTTTGCCCAACCCGTAATAAGCGTCAGTCCGTCGGTCATCAATAATACCTATCAGGGCGATATCACACTCAACATCACCGGCCTGACGAACACGGAGAAGGTGATAATTCAGCGGTGGATTGACGGGAACGCGAACGGCGCGATTGATGTCGGCGAACAGATGATGGATTCCTTTACCATCGCCGACGGCGGCGCGATGGTCATCACCGGGGTGACGAATCTCAACGTGCCGTTTGACAGCAATTCCGCCACGGGCGCAATCACGACGACATTTAATTTCGCGGCGAGCATGGCGATTGAAAACATGACCGGCCATTTTGTATATGCCGTCGTGAGTCGGACCGGACGTTTCACGCCGGTGACGGCGACGCTCACGGTGACAAACGCGGCGCTGAACCAGTTCATCAGCGGCATTATTTACAGCAACGGGGTTCCGTCGCCTCACGCAGTGGTGGTGGCGCAGGATATGGTGGCGCAGAATCCGGTAGCCTCGGCGGTGGCTGACGCGGGCGGGCATTATGTGCTGGCGCTGCCGGCCGGCAATTACGGGCTGATCGGGTCGGCGCCAAACTGTTACTTTGATCAAAATTCCGCGCCGTCGTTCACCCTCACCAACGGCATTTCCTCCACAAACAATTTATTTTTGACCGGCGGCGGAACGAACACGATTTCCGGCAGCATTTATGATGCGGGCAACAGCAACGGCATCGGCGGCCTGCTGGTGCAGTTCCAATCCGGCTCTCTCTTTGAAATCGTTTTCACCGATCCGAATGGAAATTATTCCGCCGCCGTTTCGTCGGCGTTCTGGAAAATACAGGCCACCAAGGAGCGGCTCGCACGGCGCGCGTATCTGGTGCCGGGCACGACCTTTCAAGTGGACACCACCAGCGGCAGTGTCTCCAACGCGAACATCGCCCTGCCCAGGGGCAACGCGCTTTTTTACGGGCGCCTCACGGACAATGCCAACAATCCCTTTGCCAATGTGGAAGTGGATGCCAGCACCGACAACAACGCTTACAGCGCCAAAGGTTATTCCGACCTGAATGGATATTACACCGTCGTCGTTTTGGGCGATCTTACGAATTATTGGAATTGCAACATCAACAATGGAAACAACACGGCCATCGCGAACGACATCGTCAATACATTCCAAAGCACCACCAACGCGCCGGGCCAGGTTAACCTGCAAAATTTCATTGCCCTGCCCACCTCGGCCACCATTTCCGGCCATGTGCGGGATAATTCGGGCACGAACATTGTGGGCGTCGTCCTTGTCGGCTCTGCCACCATTGGCGGCAACAGTTATTCAACGCTCGACGCACCCACGGATGGTTCGGGAAACTTTTCCCTCCCCGTCGCCGCCGGCCAGTGGAGCGTCCAATTTCAAACCGGCGGCCACGATTCGGGGAATCTGGACGTGCAAGGATACGTTGACATTACCGCGCCTCACTTCGTCAACATTCCACCAACGAACGCCGTGTTGAACCTCACGGTTTATCCCCTCGGCACGCCGTTCATCACCTCCCCGCAACGCTTTGGATCGTCCCAATTTGGATTTACCATCAATGGATTGATAAACGTGAGCTATACCGTGCAAGAATCCACAAACCTGAACTCAACGAATTGGGCGAATCTTTTTTCTCTCACGCTCACCAATAGCGCGTTTCCGGTCTTGGACGTGAATGCCACAAATAGTCCGCGTTTTTATCGCGTGCAGAAAAATTAACTAGGTTGGCGTGAAAAAAGTCCGCTTAATCCATTAAGGTTTCTGAATATAGATCATGCGCTGATGCCCGCCCTAAAATTGCGGACAACTTAAGCTTGAACAAATTCCGTTTTGGGTGTCCGCTCGCCCCATGAGCAATATCACCTTACCGGTCCCGCCGATTCGCCCCAAAATCAAACAAAACCCACCGCGTCATTCGTGGCCGTTTTCTCCAGTGTTGGACCTGCCGGGTGGTAGTTTGCGAAATCATGATTGTGGCCGGCTCATCGCCACTCAAGAATTTGTCCTCGGTGTGGGCTTGTCGCCGCAGCATTTTTTTTTGTGAATCGGGCCCCGGAGACTGTGGGCATTGGCTCTGTGATGGAGCAAGCTGTGGGTTTTTTGCACGGTCGCGGCGCATTGATTTTCCGGGTTGATTTACGATGCCGCACGTCACTTTTCGAGGATTCATTCAGCCAAATGGACTGGAAAAAATGCTTGGTTTATTTCGTCAGGAGTTTTCTGGCGGAGGATTCAAGGCATCCACCTTTTGTTCCGCCTGATGTGTGGACAGTTGCTCCGATAGGCGTAATCGCCGATGCGGGCAGAGAACATTGGCGTGAGATCGAGTTGGTTTTAGAGGGCGTCGAAGCCGCTGATTCAGACCTATTGGTAGAGCTTGGTACTTCATTGGCCACGATGGCAAAACGGTGGGAGTTCTATTTGGCGAGGCAGGTCGTTTCGGCCGAAAGATACGGTCAATTCGATTTAGATGATCGTAATGCGGTAGCCCAATGCGACCGGCAGTTTTATCAACTGATGACCCGGTTCGAGCCCGGCTATGAGTTTTTGCCGCTGACGGTGGCGCGGCTATTATGAGCAACCATAAATGACCGTTGACGCATGTCCGCCATGGGGTTTAGGGCAAATGAATTTTTACCGGCACAGAATTGACAGAAACGGCACATCGCCGTATCTGGAATAAGAATCAATTGACCATGGAAATCAAGAAACTACTCATTACCGATGACCAATATCGCGCCGAGTTGGTTGCAACTTTTGGTGTGGAATGGGCGGCGATAAGCTTGTTGCCGTACACTGATCGCTTAGGGGCCTTGGCGCGCATTGATGAATTACAGGGCGAATCACCTCGCGACCGCGCTTGGCCAACCGAAGGCGGCAACGAGCCAACCCCGGAAGAGGGATGGGATCCATCCGGTTCGTTTCGTCCGGATGTGGTCAGGCAGGTTTATGAGGAATTTGTGCGCGCCGGTAAAATCATTGTGTGATCGGCGGCGGCCACATTATCCGATTGCCCCGGCCACTTTCAGCACAGCATCATCCGGCGTCAAACCGAACAAGGCGTAGTTCTCAATCAAGTGCTGGCGACGTATTTCCGGAAACACCTTCGCCTTATCACAGACGACCTTAAACGCTGGCAACAGCCCCGCCAAAAAGGCTTTCATCTCATCTGGTTCGCAGTCCACAGCACAAAGCGAGGCGCCCTCCACCTGAACCACGCTGATCTTGTCCAAACAACAGGCTGCCAACATTGTCAGGCTTGATACATCGCCAGCCGGGCATAGGAAATATAGCCAATACGGCCAAATTCGATGGAACTCCTTCACGAAGCGTCGGACCTCAGGGATACAGTGCAACTCTCGCTTGTCGTCGTCGTAGCCGTGAAACGTAATCATCAGACTCCCCATCTGCTTTCGTAAGGCAGCGCCGCTTGGCCACTGTTCGACCCCATACCGCTGTGAAAACACACTAAAATCAAGTGTGTCCAGACGGTGCCGGCCAAATTCGGAGATAACAATGTCGTTCTGAATCACAAAACCGAGCGGACGAAATAACCAGTTCGGACGCCAGCTTAAAAATGAAATAATTTCACCACCACGCATTTGGTGTCGCTTACCCCGGCATAACTCCTTTGCAACTAACCGGTGAGCATCGCACCACCGACCAGTTAACAAAGGTCCGGCCGTGAAATCGCTTTGTTGTCAATTCAAGCTCGAGGTCGTAATGGCCTCCTTTCCGCCACTGCGCGGCTTTCTCAACCTCGCGCCAAATTACACTGATGATCTGCTTGCCAACGGTGAAATCCGCCTTCCAGGCCCAAGGCTCGGCAGATCCATTGGATTTCAGTTCCGTTGGATCTTTGCAAATCACCACATCCTGCACTGAGATGGCCGGCATCGGGTTGCCTGAGCCAAATGGCCCAAGGGCTTCGATGACCTGCATCCATTCGTTGGCCCGCAATTCACTGAGGTCGCCAATAACTTCGTATTCGGGTTCATAGTCCTCCACCTGCGGCATCGGCAGTTCTTTTGCCGCCGTGCGAAGCTGGCAGATTTGCTCGGTGCGAACTGAGAGCCCGGCATCAGCAGCATGGCCACCAGCCCGCTCAACAAGCCCTTGCTGTTTCACGTTTCGCAACCACGCACCAAGGTTATCCGCCTTGCACGACCGACAACTGCCTTTCCATTTGCCGGGATCTTTGTCGAGCCCGAGCAAAATCGCGCTGCGCTCGAGCTGCTCGGCAATGCGGCTTGCCGCCGGACCGACCACGCCGGGCAACCAGTCTGGATGAGCAAGAACCAAGACCGGTATCGTCGGGTGTTTTTCAAGCAGTTTTCGGCCTTGGGCGACGCCCTGTACCACAATGGATTGTTGGATCGCTTTGCGGCTTTCATTGAGTTCGCGAAAGCGGGTTGCGATTGATTCAGCTTCGGCGATGTCATCCTTGGTCAACAGCAACACCCCGGGGTCAGCCGAGTCTAGTCGGCCCAATGCATTCAAAGGTGGGACAACTTCAAACTCAACGCGACGTTGGGAAATTGGCTGGCCGTCATCCGGCACCAGGGCTTGCAATCCCGCACAGCGTTGTCTTGCTGACGGAGTGTTTATCAGTTGCAGAGCTGATTTTACAATGGCTCGATTGACTGCGGACAGCGGCACCGCATCCGCGAGCGTGCCGATTCCAGCAATCATTGTGGCGGTGACGTGATCCCAGCGCTTGTCGCAGTTCCACTCTGCGGCCAGATGCGCGCAAAACAACAGGGCCAACCCGGCCGCGCAGAGGTCAGCCAAGTCACTGCCTGCGGTGGCTTGATGGGCCTTTGGGTTGACCATGGCCACCGCCGCCGTCGCCAGCGTGGTACAAGGGTGATGGTCAACGACAATCGTGTCCACGCCCTGGGATCTCATCCACTACACGCCCTCGGCGGCGTTGGTTCCGTTGTCGATGCAGATCACCAACGTCGGCTGAAATTCAGCCACCATTTTTTTCGCCGCAACCAAATCTAAATCGTAGTGGTCGGTTTGCCGATTTGGCAATTTCCACCCCGGCCGCAGTGGCGTGCATTCGTGGAAAAAGCGCAATAATATTGAGACGCTGGTGATGCCGTCGGCATCGTAATCGCCAAAAATGGCGATGCGCTCGTTATTCTGGATGGCCGCCAGCAACCGCACAGATGCTTTGCTTGCGTCTGGGAGTGGATACCGGCTTGGATTGAGTTTTGGATTTGCTTTGTAGAAACCATTTGATTTCTGTTGCGTCTGTGAAGGGATGAACGAAAAAGCGGCAAAGAAACCGACGGTGGAACGGGTGGCGGAGCTGGCGATGAAGCTGGGTGGGAAGCATCTGGCCGACTATGGCTCGGCGC
>CAJAQO010000132.1 GCA_903944085.1 uncultured Verrucomicrobia subdivision 3 bacterium | reverse complement strand
TCCGATGTCTGGCTCAACGGCCATTTTCTCGGCCATTATCCGTTCGGCTATCTCGGTTTTAATTACGATCTCACGCCATTTCTAAATTTCGGCGACACGCCGAACGTCATCGCCGTGCGCGTGGACAACTCGCAGCAGCCGAACAGCCGCTGGTATTCCGGCTCCGGCATTTACCGCCATGTCTGGGTGAACGTCACCGACCCGCTGCACGTCGCGCATTGGGGAACGTATGTGACGACGACGAAGGTTTCGACCAATTCAGCCATCGTGTCGGTGAAAACCAAAATCCAAAACGAATCCGACCTCGCCCGCGACATCACGCTCACCACGGAAATCATCGGCGACAACGGCGATGTTTTGGCGTCAGCCGATGCGCTACAAAATCTTCCGGCAAAAAATGAAAATGATTTTGACCAGAGTTTGCAACTGCCGCAGCCGCGCCTGTGGACGCTCGATGTGCCGCAGCTTTACACGGTTCGCAGTGTCGTGAAGGCCGACGGAAAAATTATTGATGCTTACGAAACGCCCGTCGGCATCCGCGAAATCCGCTACGATGTAAACAAGGGATTTTTCCTGAACGGCAAACACATCAAAATGCAGGGAATGTGTCTGCATCAGGATGCAGGCTGCGTCGGCGCCGCAGTTCCTGAGGCGGTCTGGTTGCGGCGCTTGCAGTCATTGAAGGCCATGGGCTGCAATGCGATTCGCACCAGCCACAATCCGCCGGCGCCGGAATTTCTGGACTTGTGCGACCGCTTGGGATTCCTCGTGATGGACGAGGCGTTTGACGAATGGCAGGCGGGCAAAGTCAAGCAAGGCTACAACAAAGTTTTCGCCGAGTGGTCGCAAAAGGATTTGACCGGGATGCTGCATCGCGACCGCAATCATCCCAGCATCGTGATGTGGAGCGTCGGCAACGAAATTTACGAGCAGGTCGGCAGCCACGGCCCGGACGTGTTGCGGCCATTGGTGGAACGCTGCCACGCCGAAGACCCGACGCGTCCCGTCACCGCCGCGTGCGACCGCATTGGCGACGAAGGCGGCGGCGCAAACCTGGATTTTCTCAAGCTGCTCGACATTGTCGGTTACAACTATGCTGACCGCTGGCACACGCGGCGCGAGACGGCTTACAGCGACGACCACCAGGATTTTCCGCAACGCAAAATGGTCGGCTCGGAAAGCGGAGCCATCCGCGGCATTCGCGGCGAATACAAGTTTGCGCCGCTTGGCCCGGACCAGCTCACGCGGGCGGTTTACGCCACGGACATGATCCAGGTGGAACAGCTTTGGAAATTTGTCGCCACGCGCGATTACGTCATCGGCGACTTTTTGTGGACGGGCATTGATTATCTCGGCGAGTCGCACTGGCCGTTGAAGAATGCAAATTCCGGCGCGCTGGACACCTGCGGTTTTCCCAAGGACGGCTATTATTTTTATCAAAGCGTGTGGGCGACGAAGCCGATGCTCCACATTTTTCCGCACTGGAACTGGCCGGGCCGCGAAGGTCAGGTCACTCCCGTCCTGGCCTACACGAGTTGCGACAGCGTGGAATTGTTTTTGAACGGCAAAAGTCTGGGCGTGAAGGCGCGCGAATTTCCGCGACAGGGCACATCAGGCGGTTGGAACAAATACGCGAAGCCGCAGGTTTTTCCTACCACCGCCGACTTGCACCTGCAATGGGACGTGCCTTACGAACCCGGCGAATTAAAAGCCATCGGCTACAAGGACGGCAAAAAAGTCTGCGAAGAAACCGTCCGCACCGCTGGGAAACCCGCGAAAATAATTCTTTCAACCGACCGGGAAATGTTGCACGCCGGAACCCGCGCCGTGGCGCATCTGTTTGTGAAAATTGTGGACAAGCGCGGCAATGTCGTCCCGGGCGCTGAAAACCTTGTGAAGTTCAATCTGCAAGGCGCAGGCGAATTGCTTGGCGTGGATAACGGCAATCCGGCGAGTCACGAAAGTTTTCAGGCGAACGAACGAAAAACTTTCGACGGCCTCGCGCTCGCCATTGTCGAGGCGAGCAGCGATCCCGGTGAATTCCGCGTCTCCGTGACCTCCGAAAAACTGGCGGGGGCGACCTTGGTTTGGCGCGTTGAAAAAGAGGACGCACGAGCGCTGCCTCTTTTTCCGGTCGCGACAAATTAAAATTTGCATCCCTTATTTAAGAGCATTGGCCATTTGATTGTTAGCCCCCCAACCCCGTCCGACGGGGTGCAATGATCCAAGAAACAAGCTTGCGGTGGTTAGCCTTTGTTAGTCTTTTTTCGTTCGGCGGGCAGACAGCAATTACACCGGCCTGCCAATGGTGCTCTATTAATGCCCGTTTGTTAGCTTGGTGCCGCAGCCGCCGTGCAAGTCACTGGTGAGCCCGTGACGTTTACGCGTCCCGGTGCATAAGTCGCCTCTCGCCGCCAAATCGCATTCTCAACAGCGAGTGAACTATCCGTGCGTCCCAAAATGAACAACTGGTCAAAACCTTGCTTGATCACTTCTTCTTTGCTCGTCGCATCAGAATCAATCACGACCAGTTCCGTCTCCAGCAACGGCACGCTGATTTGCGCTGAAAAGTGTTCGAGCAATGCGCCAACTTCATCCGCCGTCGCGCAATTCAACGCGTCCGCCAAAAGTTTTTGACAGGCTGTTTGATTTAACCGCGCCAGTTCTGCTTTGAGCCCAGCAACCGACGGCGCGGCGGCACTGATTTTGTTCAAGCCCATTCCCACCAGTAGCGGCAAAAAGCGCACCTGTCCGCCCATTTCATCGCACAAGCTGATATTTTTTTCTGCGCCTGCGCGGCGTCCGCAATCAATTTGAGGATGCGGAGAAACGCCGGTTGCAGCGGATTCAAAAGCGACGCGAGTTGCGTCTCAATGCGGTCGGCGACCATGAAATACTGGAGCAAATCGTTTGAGCCGATGCTGAAAAAATCCAGCTCGCGGCTCAACGCCTCCACCGCCAGCGCCGCCGCCGGCACCTCCACCATCGCGCCCACGGGCATGGCCGGATCAAAAATAATTTTCTCTGCCGCGCATTTTTGCTGCTCTTCGGCGACAATTTTGTTTACCCAATGCGCTTCGTCCACCGTCGCGATCATCGGGATCATCACGCTTAATTTTCCGCCCGCCGAAGCGCGCACCAGCGCCCGGATTTGCGTGCGAAATAGCGTTTCAAATTCCGGATAAATCCGCACGGCGCGCCGGCCGAGAAACGGATTTTCCTCTTTCGGCAAATTCAGATACGCGAGCGGCTTGTCGCCACCGACATCCAGCGTGCGGATCACCACCGGCCGGCCATTCGCGGCAGCCAGAACTGCGCGATAACTTTCAAACTGTTCCACTTCGTCCGGCGGCGTGGCGCGATCCAGAAACAGCATTTCCGTGCGAAACAAACCAACGCCTTCCGCGCCGGAATCAAAAGCGCCAACCGCTTCGCCCGCCGTCGAAATGCTTGCGGCAATTTCAATCCGCAGACCGTCCTCGGTGGCGGCATCACGCACGGATAATTTTTTCAGCCGCGTGCGGCGACCGGTGATGCGCCGTTCTTCCAAAGTGTAATAACGCCATGCCGCATCCGTGAGATTCAGCACCAGCGCACCAGCGTCCGCGTCCACGACAATTTCCTGATTGCCAAATTGAATCGCCGTTAGTTCCGCCACGCCGGCGAGCGTCGGAATATTGAATGAACGCGCGAGAATAACCGTGTGCGACGTGCCGCCAGCGCTGGCCAGCACCAAGCCTTTCAAAAATTTCCGGTTGAGCGCGAGAAATTGTCCGGGCGTAAGCGAATCGGCCACTACGACGGATTCAACAGTCAACTTAACCTCGGCGGTCTTGGC